>JBFKXW010000251.1:0-4732 GCA_041637915.1 Pseudomonadales bacterium
CATAACCCGCATAACCCGCATAACCCGCATAACCCGCATAACCCGCATAACCCGCATAACCCGCATAACCCGCATAACCCGCATTAAGAAGTTCCGAGACCGGTATGGCGGCTGTCAGTCGGCGCAAACAGAAGTGCCCCTGAAAGCCCGAAGTCAGTTGGCAATCCACTGGGGAACTGCGCCGCTGTGCCTCAGCGCCCCTGAACGGCTCCTTGGCGCGGCTTCGGCGCCTTAAAAAAGAAATCACCGGCTGATAACGCGTTCATCCCGGCCTCTCTGACGGTTTCTGGAGTCCTCGGCACATGAACACCAATCTGGGCAATCAACAGGAGCATGTCGCATGACTCACATGCTGCAGGCAATCCGGCATTACCACGGTGAAATAGGAAAAAACTCTATCTGAGAGCTAGTTACGCGCACAAACACCTCCCGGTGCCAGCCTGATGAGGCGCATTTTCGGGTGGAATGTGGCTGGTGATTTTCTGCCTGGGCCCAGGGTAAAAGCAGGAAACCCGATGACTTCACCATCCATGATCAACGGCGTTCAAAGGCATCTTTCCAAAAAGTACCGGCTGAAAGGTGCCCTCCATGCAGGAGATGCGGTGGTGGGCCAGCGAAACCCAGAGACTGACGAGCGCGAGCAGCCGCATGGAGCAAGCGGGCCATGAAGCCGCCAAAACTTTTCCGGCTCGCTTCGAGGCGTCGTCTGGCTTTGCCTTGTCTGCCAGAGGATTGATTGAGGCCTGCAGGGAAAGTGGTCTCGCTCCCGAGAGAAAGTGACTTTACGGGCCACCGGCCCCGCGCAGTCAGCAGGCTGCGCCCGCCCGGGCATTCAGAATCCGCGTGCCGAGTGACTTCACCCGTCCTCAGCGGCGGGGCGGGCCCCCGCCTGGCTGCCGGAGCCGGCCGCGGCATCCTCCCGCAGCGCCTGGCGCAGCCTGGCAAGTTCCCGCCGCATCATCTCCTTTCGCTGACGTATGGTGAGTGCCGCGACCAACCCGCGCGAGCGCACACCGAGATGCGCGCCACGCGCCTCCCATTCCGCCAACAACTGTAGCGCCAGGTCGGGATAACCCGCCGAGCGGAGGTGCACGGCTCCGTTCATGGCACCACCCAGTAGCGGGCGGATATCCAGCGCAGACCGGTAGGCCTCCATCGCCAAGTCGGTCTGCCCCCTGAGCAGGTGAATCAGCCCGGTGACGTGATGAATGCGCTCGCGCCCGGGCGTGCTCCGGAAGTTGGGATGTGACTGGATGCGTCGGGCAATCCCCAGCAGATCCTCATAGCGAAGGTGTCGGCACTTTTGCGTCGCGATACCGAACGCGATACGTTCCAGCAGCTTGTGATAATGCTCCATGTGCAGCCGTTGACCCGCAATGTTCGCCATGACGCGGGCCTTCCAGTGCTCGACCTGTCCAAACGGGCAACCAAGATGGAGGCCCGCGACCGCAAGCACAGCACTGCCGGGCAACTGGCGATAGCCAAGTTCCAGTTGTGCCAGCGCCTGCGCCGGCCGGCCATCCTTCAGCAACTGCTCAGTGTAGAACGCATGGGCCCGCTCCGAGTTCGGATTGGTCTGCGCCCAGACGCTCGCCAGCAGCGTGGTATTCCCCCACAGGGTGCTGCGCGAGATGGTCAGCGCCGCCAGCAGGAAAAGCATCGCCCCACAGAGCAGCACCACGCCACGGCCACGCATCAGCGCGCGCAACGCAGGGCGATCCATCAGCCAGACCAACGGCCAGAACAGGAACAGCGCAGGCAGGTAATTGCGGTGCTCAAAGCCGAATTCCAGCGCGACCAGCCAGGTCTCCATCAGATGGCCCACCAGGAAGAAGGCCAGCGCGAATCCAGCGATGGCAAAGCGCCTGCGGAGCCACCATGCAGCCCCCATCATCCCGGCCAGCGCCCCACTCGAAAGCAGAATCCGCCAGGGTTCCAGCCAGCCGTTCGCGGGGCGGATGTCGTCATAGAACAGCCCCCGCGTTTCATCGGTGGGCAGTGCCAGTAAACGGAGATAATCGAAGAGCATCTGGGTCCCAATGAAGGCGCGCTCCAGCATGGACACGCCCCAGTTGCGCAGCGTTTTGGCATCACCCAGCGGCCAGCGGTACAGCAACCACCCCAGCAGCATCAGCCCGGGCAGAACAAGCGCCAGCCAGAACAGCCAACGATAGGACGTGGAATCCGGAAAACGCCGGCGGTATGCGGGTGCAGAGAACAGAAACACCTCGAACACGAGCAGTTGCAGGGGCAGCAGGCCGGCATTTTCCTTGCTCAACAGGGCCAGTGGACCAAAAACGCCAAGGCCTGTGCAGATGCGCAACACCCCGCGGCGAGACTCGCCCTGTGCCACCAGCAGACGGCCCTGCACAAACAGCAGAAACGTCAGCAGGGAAAAGGTCGTGGCCAGCAGCGCCATCCGCTGCACGACATACAGGGTCGTCGACACCCAAAGCGGATGCATTGCCCAGAATGCCGCGCCGAACAGGGCGACCCCGATCACCCGCTGTGGCTCGGGATGAAACGCCCGACTCAGCAGGATCAACAGCCAGAACAGCACCAGGGCATTGACCGCATGCAGCGCTACATTGGTTATTTTGTAGGCGATTGCACTCTCGGGCGTAGCCGTGCTGTTGAGCAGAAAACTGAGCAGGGCGACCGGCCGGCCGGTCGGGCCGGCGGAGCCACTGGATAACGCCAGCAGCAGGGAATCCCAGTCCTGCACCGGGCCAAACTGGGTCAGCCGGGTCAGATTGGCGGCATCATCCAGCAGGAAGCCGCCCTGCACCCCGGGCGCGTTGACCAGCATCGTGGCGCAGGCCAGCAGGAGCGCAGCGGCCCAGACCGAGGCAGCAGGGCGAATTCCACCCGGGCGGTCGTTCATCCTGCGGACTGCAGGGCGGTACATGCGTACGGCATCACATTCTGCTCCCGCTTGTCCTGCAACTTTTGCCGGTCATCGCACAGCGCTCGCGCCCCCTGCGACGGCTCTCTACTATCAATAACGTGCTCCATGCATCCATGCGGCGGTCGTACCGCTCCGGAACAGCGGCGCCTGCATGCGGTTTGCGTCGGGCTCCCGCAACGCGGAGTTCGGCCAGCCGATGCACCAGTGCGCAGGTGAACGCCGGAAAATTGTCCGGGCAGTTCAGACCAGAGGGTTTAGAATGAAGATGACTGTCATGTTCCGCAAGAATAAAGGAAGGACATCCCTGTGACTGCACGCCGCACCCAAAAAGGTTTCACGCTGATCGAACTCATGGTCACTGTTGCCATCGTTGCCATTCTGGCTGCCATCGCGATCCCGAATTATCAGGATTATGTACGCAAGGCGCACCGGGCGGCGGCGGCGCAGTTCATTGCCGATGTCGCCAACCTCCAGCATCAGTTCATGCTGGACAACCGCACCTACGCGACCACGCTGGCCGGGCTGGGCATCACTGCCGAGCCGGACAATGTGGATGAGTTTTTCAATATCTCCATCGCCACCGACCTGACCACGGCGCCCTACGAATTTACCGTGACCGCCACCGGCATCGGCATGCACAACGGCGAAACCATTGAGATCGACCACCTGAATGATCGCTGCGGTCCCGATGGCGCCTGGGGAGAGCCGATCGCATGTTGATGCATCCCAGGCGGAATCAGCGTGGCTTCACGCTGATTGAGTTGATGATCGTGGTGCTGATTCTCTCCATCCTGCTGGGTGTCGGGATTCCCAGCTTCCGGGAAGCATTCGCGACGCAGCGGGTGAAAACTGCGGCAAAAACCCTGTTCTCCGCCATCAAACAGGCGCGCAGCGAGGCGATCCGGCTGAATGGTATCTGCGAGGTTTACCTGGTGCCTAACGCGGCGACAAACTGGGCAGACGGGCTGCAGATTCTCGCGGTCACCACCGGGGGCAATCCGGCCACTTTTGCCGCCAACCCTGCCGCCAACCCCTGCGTGTTCACGGACAACACCGGCACGGGCAACATCACCTACAACAATCCACTGGCCATCTTCACGGCACAGGAATACGTCCGGGGCACGCCGGCCGCTGCGCTGGCCAACATCCAGTTTAACCGGCTGGGCCGCCCCACCGCTGCGCCGCCCAACATCGGCTTCTGTGATGATGACAACCTTGCACCGGACCAATGGACGGTGGAAATCGACGCCGCTGGCCTGCCTCGCTACAGCAGCGACGGCACATGCCCGTAGGGAGCAGGATGATGAGCAAAATGGCACAGAGTCGTGAGCAGGGATTTTCCCTGATCGAGGTGTTGATTGCCCTGTTGATCACCGTGATCGGTTCGCTGGGGATGATCGCCCTGCAGGTGCGCGCACAGCAGAGCCAGTTGGAAGCCCACCAACGCTCCATGGCCCTGATGCTGGCCGAGGATATGGTCAACCGGCTGGAGTCCAACCCGACCGCAGCACTGGAACAGAACTGCTACCTGACCGATACCGCGGGTGATTTCGGCGTGAATTTCTTCGGCTTCGGGAATGGCGTCGACTCGGGAGATCTGGACTGCAGCCCCACCGGCGACATCAACTTCCGTGCCCAGGCTGACGTACAGGCCTGGGATGCCATGCTTAAGGGCACGACGGAAACCCTCAATGGCGCCAACGTGGGCGGGCTCGTCAACGCACGGGGCTGCATTTTGTCGCAAACCGTCAATGCCAGCGTTGTGGTCAACACCCAGACCTTCAATACCACCGAGCAATTGTTCACGGTGGCGGTGACCTGGCA
>JBFKXW010000252.1:0-4713 GCA_041637915.1 Pseudomonadales bacterium
GAGCGCACCGTCATGCAGGATGCCGAGGAAAATGCCGACATAAGCGGGCTTGCAGCCGGATGCACGCAGACGTTCCGCGAACGCTTCCATCTCCTGTTCCCGGTAGGCGCAATGTACGGACTCCACGCCGTCCGTTTCCGGGCCTGTTGTGCCGCGTGATACGGCCCATACCTTGTGGCCCTGTGCGGCGAGATGACGGGCAAATGCCTGGCCGATTGCCGAGCCGGCACCAATGACGATGGCATCGCTCATGGGGTGTCACCATTGGGTTGCTGTTGACCCCCACAGCCTATCGTAAAAAGGCAGCACGCTGCGGCTTGAGACATCGGCAGCGTTGTGTAGACTGCATCGTCTATGGATACGTGGAAGCTGCTCTTGTTTTGTTCGGCCCCGGCTTTTTCAAGGCGCCGCGGTCCGTACGGGTGTGCCGCCAGCCTGCTGGCTGCATGGCTCGGCCTGGTGGGTCCGCTGGCGCAGGCCGATACGCTGGAGCTTGCCGACGGCAGTCGCCTGGCGGGGACCGTGCTCCGCATGGACAGTGCCGTGGTGGTGATCCGCACGCAGTTTGCCGGGGAGCTCACCATCAGCCGGGACAGCGTGGTGGGCTTGAGCACCGAGCAACCCATGGTTGCGCAGCTGCCGGACGGGAGTCGTCTGGTCGGCCGGCTGCGTCATAACCCGAAGACCGGGCGTCAGTCCGTGCAGACCGAGCTGGTCGGTGACGTGCCAGTGGTCTCCTCCAATCTGGCCGGCGTCTGGCGTCCCGGGCAGCGGTCCCCCGAGGAGCAGGCCGTGCAGGTGGCCCATGAGCAGGAAGTGGCTGCATTGAAGGCCCGGCATCGGGAGCCTTCCGATCTCTGGAGCGGGTCGGTCGCGGCGGGCTTCACCGGTTCGGATGGGAACACCAACAAGCACAGCATGCATGGCAAGCTGGAGACCAAGCGGGAGACCGATTTCGATCGTCTGACGCTGGGTCTGCGTGGGCGTTCCGCCAGCAATGAGGGCGCGCAAACGGAGGCCGAAGTGATCGGGACCGCCGGGCTGGAGCGCGATTTCTCCGGTCCGTGGTTTGCGTTCGGTGAAACCGGATTTGAGCGGGATCGATTTGAAGGTATCGATCTGCGCGCCACGCTGACCGGTGGACTGGGGCGGTTCGTCATTCGTGAGAAGAATCATGAATGGAAACTGCGCTCCGGTGTGGGCTACCGGTTTGAAGCCCCGCGGGAAGGGGACAACCAGGGCGAGTTTATTGTCTCCCTGGGCTACGACTACTGGATCAGGCTCCTGAACGGGACCAGGGTGGGGCACAAGCTGACCTATCTCCCGACCATTGAGCAGCCCGGTACGGACTATCGGATTGAGAGCGAGTTCGGCGTCCGGCACCCGCTCGCCGGAGACGGTGGCCTGGACATCGGCTTCGGCCTGCTGCACCAGTACGATGCGCTGCCTCCGGAAGGCGTGAAGCAACTGGATACGCAGTACAACGTCAGTATCGGCTACACCTTCGACTGAGCCATCCTGCCGCCCTGTCACATCTTTGTTACAAACGCGTCAACCGGCGCAGACCCTTCCCGTGGGCGTCGACCGCAGAATGAAGTTACATTCATTCCATGTGGAGACGATCATGAAAACCGTGCGGCCCCTGATTCTGTTGCTGGTGCTTGCCTTCCTGCCGGCCACTGGCGTGTTGGCCTTCTTTGGCGAAGGCAGTGAGCAGGCTCGACTGGAAGCTGCGTTGGGCACGCCGGTGATGCTGGAGGGCGTGCCGGGTCGGGCCTTTTTGAAGATTGGTCTGACCGGATTCGAGTTCGCGCCGGATCGCGAGCGGGCGCCGGTCAACATCGCGATCGTGCTCGACAAGTCCGGCTCCATGAACGGCCAGAAGATTGCCCATGCGCGCGAAGCAGCCATCATGGCGATCGAGCGCCTGGATCACCGTGATGTTGTGTCGGTGGTTGCCTACAACGGCACGGTGGAAGTGCTGGTGCCGGCCACCCCGGTGTCCGACCGGTACCGGATCGGCCAGGCGATTCGGGGGCTGCGTGCCGGGGGCTCCACGGCCCTGTTCGCAGGGGTCAGCCGGGGTGCGCAGGAGTTGCGCAGCTACCTGTCCGGCAACCGGGTCAATCGCGTGATTCTGCTTTCCGATGGGCTTGCCAACGTGGGCCCCAGTTCGCCGCATGCACTGGGCGGTCTGGGCCGGTCGCTGGCCAAGGAAGGGATGAGCGTGACGACCATCGGTCTGGGGCTGGGCTACAACGAGGATCTGATGAGCCGACTGGCCGGGATGAGTGATGGCAATCACGCCTTTGTTGAACATCCGTCGCAGCTGGCCGGCATTTTCGATCTGGAATTTGGCGATGTGCTTTCGGTTGTCGGCCGTGACGTGGAGATCATCATCCACTGCCATGAGGGAGTCCGTCCGCTCCGGGTGCTCGGGCGCGCGGCGGAAATAGCCGGTAATACGGTCCGCATCGACATGAACCAGATTTACGGCGGACGGGAGAAGTACTTTATGGTGGAGGTCGAGGTGCCGGCCGGCCGTGCCGGCGAGAAACGTGAACTGGCTTCCGTGGATGCATCCTATCTGAACCTGCAGACGCAGGCGCGCGACCGGCTTCGGGAGCGGATTCAGGTCTCCTATTCGGCAAGACCAGAAGCAGTGCGCGCGCAGACCAACAAGGCGGTGATGAAAGACGCGGTCGAGCAGGTGGTCAATGTGAAGAGCAAGGAAGCGGTCCGGTTGCGGGATGAAGGCAAGGTTGAGCAGGCCCAGCAGTTGTTGCAGAAGAACGCGGATATTCTGCGGGAAAGTGCCGAGGCCTACGCCGCACCGGAACTGGAGGCCTTTGCCAGCGAGATGGATGAAGATGCCAAACGGCTGGATGACCGGGGTGACTGGAATCGTCAGCGCAAGTCGCTGCGGAAGAAGCAACATGCAACGGAAACCCAGCAGGCTTACTGATGGGAGCCGGCACGCGGCCCCGCGCTCCTCGCACGCGGGGCCGCGTGCTGTCGGAGGCCTTTTTTGAAGCCGGGTGTGGCGATTGCCTTGCTGCTGGTCATCGTGATTCCGGCGGGGCTTTTTGTGGCGAGTGCGTTGCAGATGAACGCGGACAGTCGTGCCGTGCTGGCACATCGACTGCACGAACTCCGGGGGAGTGCGCTGCAAGCCGTGGAGAAGGACCTGCGCGACTGGCTGAACGCCAGTGCAGCGGCGCTGGATGCGCGCCTGACCCAGGTGCCACTGGCGACGGACGCGCTTCGCGACCTGGTGCGCAGCACACCCCGTGTGCGGCAGGCACTGCGCATGGGGCAGGACGGTGAGCGGCTGTTTCCGCCGCGCCACCGGCCCACCACGGAGCAGGAAGCACGGTTTGTTTCCCGGACCGAGGACCTTTGGCGGCAACGGGGGATTCTGTATCGTGCAGCCGGCGAGGGACAGGTTCCCGACCGCGGCTGGTACACCTGGTACTGGGGTGAGGAGATGAACCTGATTCGCTGGGTGCGACGCGAAGACGGCAGTGTGCTAGGGGTGGAACTGGAACCGGCCCGGCTGTCAGCGGACCTGATCGCGGCGCTTTATCGGGACGCGCCTGCCGGCTCGTTGTTGCGCGTGCGGAATGAAAAAGGCGAGATTCTCTACCAGTGGGGTGTGGAGCCAGCGGAGGCCGACACCCCGGCCGTTCTGGTGCGGCCACTGGAGGCGCCCCTGGCATCCTGGCGGCTGGAGTACGTGGAACCGGTGCCTGCGACGGCGGGTGCCACGCCACTCTGGGTCATCGGTAGTGTCAGCCTGGCGACCCTGTTCATGATCGGCCTCGCCGGCTACCTGTATCGCGCCCAACAACGGGAGATGCGCATCGCCGGTCAGCGTGTCAGTTTCGTCAATCAGGTATCCCACGAGCTGAAGACGCCGCTGACCAACCTGCGCATGTACAGCGAGTTACTGGAACGCGAACTGCCGGACGCGGAGGAAAAGCCGCGTCGCTATCTGGCCGTCATCCAGTCTGAATCTGAACGCCTTTCGCGGCTGATCAGCAATGTGCTGAGCTTTGCCCGCGCTGAGCGCAGCCGGTTGGAGGTCAAGCCGCGAGTGGCCGATGCAGCCGACGTGGTCCGCACGGTCGCTGCCTCCTTTCATCCGGCACTGGAGCAGTCCGGTATCCGGCTGGCGCTCGATCTGCCCGGATCCTGCGTGGTGCGACTGGATCCCGATGCGCTGGAACAGATTCTCAACAACCTGATCGGCAACGTGGAAAAGTACGCATCCGCAGGCGCATACGTCGGTATTTCCATGGCGCAGGATAAAGAAGTGCTGATCGTCCGCGTCAGTGATCGCGGTCCCGGCATCCCGTCGGGGCAGGAGGAGCGGGTGTTTGAATCGTTCTACCGGTTGGACGACTCGCTGTCAGGAACCGCCGCAGGTACCGGGATCGGGCTTTCTGTGTCCCGCGAGCTCGCGCGCCTGCATGGTGGAGACCTGGTGCTGGAACCTGCACCGACCGGCGCCTGCTTCCGGCTGACGCTGCATGCGCCACTGGTGGAGCGATCCACATGAAGATCCTGGTGGCTGATGATGATCGCAACATCCGTCAGGGACTCGTCGACCTGCTGGAAAGTGAAGGCTATGACACCGTGGCCGCGGTCGATGGAGAGGAGGCGTTGCGGCTGATCCGGCGGGATGCGCCGCACCTGGTGCTGCTCGACATC
>JBFKXW010000253.1:0-4690 GCA_041637915.1 Pseudomonadales bacterium
CAATCACCACGCCCACCAGCATACCGACAATACCCCATACCACCGTCATGACGGTGAACTGGGCAATCACGCGATCGTGATACAGAATGTTCTTTGCGGCTGATTCCATGCCCTTCCCCACACAGCTTTGTCGCTATTTTCAAGGCAGCGCGAACGCCCTACATTGATCTGAGTCAATTCATGCGGCGGCGGGGCATGGTGAAGTGTGGACATGCGCTGCACAGATGAACGCTGTGCGGGTGACGTACTGCTTGCTGCCAGCGAAACTGGCACACAAGGACAGGGCGAGATAATGAACGATCCACTGCGTGATGCCCTCGAACGGCTGCGATCCCTGATTGATCAGACCGCGGAGCAAGGCATTGCAGATGCCAACACCATGGCATTGGCCACGGTTGACGCGGACGGCGCACCCTCCATCCGCACCATTTTCGTGCTGGATATCAAGCCACCCGGACCCGCGTTCCTCATCAACGAGCGCAGCGGAAAGGCGCGGCAGATGGAGCAGAATCCGCGCATCAGCCTGTGCTTTTATTCTCACGCTGTGCAGCATCAGGTCATCATCGAGGGGTTTGCCCTGCGGCTGGAGCCGGACGAGTCTGATCACCTCTGGCAAATGCGTGGGCGGGACGCCCAGCTTGGCGCCTGGGCATCCGACTCCTCTGCACCACCCAGTGACCCACAGCAACGCAGAGCACACGCGCGCGAGCGCGCCGCCACCAGTAGTTTTGAATCAGTTCCCCGACCGGAGAACTGGCAAGCCTGGCGCATACAGTCCAATCGCATCGCGATCTGGCACGCCGGCTGGAACCGGTTACGCAGCCGCACGCGCTACGAATCAGATGCGTATGGGGTCTGGGAAGTCATCGAGGAAAACCCGTAGCAGGGGTTTCGCCCGGGTCACGACCGGGACACCGTGGCTGATTCATCCTGACGGGCAACAGGCCGCTCCTGACCCGGGTACACTTCACCCGCAAGGGCGTGGCGATCGGGTCCCCTGATGATCCTTTCCGGTTTGACCCGGGTGTCGGGCAGGGCACGGGCCCCGGCCAGCCGGAAGCAGGAAATCGGGCGAGCGATAAACCTGCCACCAAATAACGGCATACGCACGGTGACCTGAGGCACGTCCAGGATGCCCGGCTCCGCAGCCCGACCGCTGGTGTTTGCGCAGGGCGGCGATACACTGCGGCTGGAACGGCTCGCGGCCCGGCCCGTCGGCTTCGGGAGAGGCCAGCCGGAGACCCGGATCGAGCCGTGGCGGGCCATCCTTCTACAGCGCACTGGCACAGACAGGGAGCAGGCCCAACTCATGGAGTACGATTACCTCATCATTGGCTCCGGTTTCGGCGGCGCGGTCTCTGCACTGCGCCTGGCGGAGAAAGGCTGGTCGGTCGCAGTCGCCGAACAGGGTCGTCGCATCGGCCCACGCGAGATTGAGCATGCGCGAGAGCACGCGCTGGATCTGTACTGGGAACCGAAACTGAAATCGCGTGGTCATTTCGTGCAGCATGTGTTCCACCACATCGCCGTGGTTGGCGGCGTGGGGGTCGGCGGTGGTTCGCTGGTGTGGGGCACGGTCATGCTTCCGCCAAGGGATTCCTTCTACGAAGCGCCGGAAGTGACTGCACTGGGCGTCGACTTCCGTGCAGAATTGGCGCCACACCTGAAGACGGCGCAACAGGCTTTCGGTGTCACAAGCAATCCGCGACGTACCCAGATGGATGAGTTTCTGTATCAGACCGCTGCAGAGATGGGCGCAGCGGAAAGCTTTGGTGCAGTGCCCAATGCCATCTATTTCGGCGCGGCCGGCAAAACGGTGGCCGACCCCTACTTTGATGGAGACGGGCCGGACCGCACTGGTTGTTCGTTTTGCGCCAGTTGCATGACCGGCTGCCCGTACGGCTCCAAGAACAGCCTGGATTCCAACTACCTTTACCTTGCCGAGCGCAAGGGCGCCCGCATCATTCCACAGGTGAAAGCGGAACGCATCACACCTCGTGCCGGCGGCGGCTATGACGTCACACTGGTGGACCCGATGTCCGGCAGTCCTCTGTGGACGGTATATGCAAAAAACATCGTCGTATCGGCCGGGGTCGTGGGCACGCTGGATTTACTGTTCCGGAACCGGGAGACGTTTGGCACCCTGCCAAACATCTCCCGGCACCTCGGCGCTGTGGTGCGCACCAACTCCGAGGCGGTCGTGGCCGTGCTGCACCCAGCAGGCACCGACCTGTCGGATGGTACCGGCATTTCCTCTGACTTCTATCCGAACGCGCACACCCACATCACGCAAAACCGTTTTCACCGCAGTTTCCGCCTGATGCGATTCAGCTTCGGGCCGCTGGTCGATGGAGAGAAACCGGGATTGCGAGCACTGCGCACGCTGGTGGCACTGGTACTGCAACTGCCCCTTGTGCTCACGAACTGGTTCTGCCGCGACTGGGAAAAACGCATCACGATTCTCACGGTCATGCAGGACCTGGATGACAAGGTACGCATGGTATTCCGGCGAAGCTGGTGGTCGCCGTTCCGTCGCCGCCTGCGCTCTGACCTCCACCCCGATGGCGGATTACGCAGTTTCCTGCCGGAAGCGAATGAGGCGGCACGCGCACTGGCGAAAGTTTCCGGTGGCCGGCCTCTCAACAACCTCTACGAAACGCTGGGCCGGAAGACGGTCACGGCACATATCCTCGGTGGCTGCGCCATGGGCACGGATGAAAATACAGGCGTGATCGACACGCGGCACGAGGTGCATGGCTATCCCGGGCTGTTCGTCGTCGACGGCTCCGCCATTCCCGCCAATATTGGCGTGAATCCCAGCCTGACCATCGCGGCAATGGCCGAGCGTTTTGTATCGCTGCAGCCTGCGCACCCCGGCGCCACGCAAAACAAGAGGAAATCAAAACGCGTGAAAGGTCGAACAGTTTCCAAAAGCCCTGCCTGACTGTCTCCACGGCTTTTTTTAGCGACTTTCCGGGGCCGAGGCGAGCCGTCTTGCAGCGAGCCGGGTCCGGCAACCGCCGCCAAAGCAGATTCCCAACCAGCAGCGAGACGCCCGCCGTGGCGACTGCCCCGTAGACTTTCAGGCCCACCATAAGCAGTCGGTCACCGCGCACCCGTATGTCCAAATCGATCGCATACGGGCCGTCCGGCGGCAGTGGTGCTGCGGCAAACAATTGTGCTGTTTTCGATGGCGCTGGCGCTTCAGCCTCCGGCGCGGGCAGCAGAGGATTCACAACCAGCATCCCAAAGCAGATCCGGCCGCGCACCTGTGACCGACCTGCCTGCATGGTCGGCGACAAGTCCACGGACTCCATCTGCCAAATGGATGGACCGCCGCCCTGCGGAGAATTCTCAAGAGAAACATCTGCAAGCTGGAGTCGCGGTCAGGGCAGAACCGCCCGTTCCAGGGAACCGGTATCACGCAGGGTACGACCGGTCTCACGCTGCAAACGGACGGTTTTTTCCACTAGCGCCTGCAGATCCAGTGACCCCAGCCAGACAATCAACACCGGGCAGATCAGCGTCGGCAATGCGACGACGACGGTCAGAAAAGTTTTTTTGATTTTTATCGGATCAGGAGGGCGCACACGCGCCACGCGCATTTTCAGTGCTGCGGCAGCAATCCCTCTGCGAGCAGCTCTTCATAGCAGCAGGTCCGGTTACGACCTTGTTCCTTGGCGTAGTAAAGCGCCTGGTCCGCGTGGCTGATGATCAGCGAATGGGGCAGTTTCGTGTTCAGACGTGTATAACCGATCGACACGGTGACCTGGCCAATCTCTGGAAAAGGGTCTGCTGCGACCGATGCCCGGAACCGGTCGAGAATGGTGTGCGCATTCTGCCCGGACAGGTCATGCAGCAGAATCACAAACTCCTCGCCGCCAAAACGGAACAGGTAGTCCACATCCCGAAAGGAATTGATCATGCGGCCAGCCAGTTCAACCAATGCGGCGTCACCCATCAGGTGCCCGTAGCAGTCGTTGATGCGTTTGAAATGATCGATATCGATGATCACGAGGTGCGCAGGCATCTTGTTTCCGGCATGCGCCTCAACCTCGATCGCATGCCCAAAGCTTTCCCGATTGAGTAGCCCGGTCAGCGGATCGTGATTCAGCCGGTACAGCAGCGTGTACACATTGCTGTACATATCGATCAGCGACTCAAACAGCCTGTTCCCCGCCGGATGATACTGACCGTCAGAAATCAGTGCGGCAAAAAACTCGCGACCCAGCCGGATCGGAAACAGACAGACAAACACCTTTCCTTCGGTTACATAGGAGAAATGCTCGGACGGGTTCTCTGCAGATTCAATCAGGGTGACGTCGCGCTCCTTGACGTCCTGCTGAACGCGGTCACCATGCGTCAGATCCAGATTGGTGCCGGCCGAAAGCCGCCACCGGTCATGCAATTCGGTGTGAATGTAGATCCGGAAGTTCAGTTGCGGCAGCACGACCTTGAGCGCGGCCAGAAACGCGCCGTTCAGATCCTCCAAATCACGATGCCGGCTCAGACTCGTCAGCAACCGGTACCCATAATGGTCCGGAATCGGATCGTTCACCTGAAAACTCCCCTTGCTCAGGGGCATTGTAGGTTATTCCTTGACCTACACACCCGCTACCGGCGTCTAACCCAACTCCAGTTTGCCCGAACCCGGCAGATCCTCCACCAGCTCGGCGCCGACCAGTTGGGC
>JBFKXW010000254.1:0-4679 GCA_041637915.1 Pseudomonadales bacterium
CAACTGGAAGCTGGTGATGGATGCTTTCATGGAGTCCTATCACGTCAAGCGCCTGCATAAAGAAACTGTCGGCCCCTTCTTTCTCGACGGTCAGGCCGTGATCGAGCGCGTCGGCAACCATATGATTGCGTCCGTGGCGCGCAAGGAAATAAGCGAGGCATTTGCCCTGCCGGAGGCGGAATGGGATAACCGGCGTCACACCTCGCACACCCTGTACTACCTTCCCAACACCGTGTGCGTGGTGCATCCGGATTACATCAGCCTGATGCACATGTATCCACAGGCACCCGACCGCACCATCATCGTTCACAACATGCTGACACCCGAGGCGCCCGCGGACGAGAAGGCCCGTCGACACTGGGAACGGTCCTTCGAACTGATCGACCACGGTGTATTCAACGCCGAGGATTTCACCACCGCTGAGCGCATGCATGCGGGCATCCGCGCCGGGGGTCGTGATCACCTGCTCATCGGCCGCAACGAGTTCTCCATCATTACTTATCAGGACATACTCGCCGAGCTTATGGGGGAAGGCCCGCATGGCCGGGTGGCCGACTTGGAAAAATACCGCTGTACCTCCTAGGCTCGGAGGACCAGCCCGCTCACCCGGGCCCTCCACGGAGAGCCGCCGCCATGAAAAACCAGCCACATGAAACCTGGGAAATCCCCGCAGAGCGGCAGCGCTCTGTAGATATTCAGAATCTCGACGATCTGCAATTCACCATTTATCTCTGGTGGTGCTACATGATCGGGCCCTTCATGCGGCCACCGGCAGCGCTGACCTACAACACCGACCCGGACAAGATTCCCGTCGTCATCGTTCCCGGCTTCATCTGCCGGCCAGCAATTTATACGAGGATGCAGCAGGCGATCCATGCGGCAGGGTTCGCCTGTCATATCCTGCCGCTTGGTTATCAGGTCAGCAGTATTTATGAGAAGGGCCGCAAGCTCTCTGCCTACATTGACCAGTTAGGTGCAAAGGAGGTCTACCTGGTCGCACATTCCATGGGCGGGCTGATTGTCACCACCTGCCTGTACCAGGGCGAAACCCGGGTCCGCCATGCCTGGACGCTGGGTGCGCCGCTGTGGGGTACCAATGTGGTCTGGGTCGTGTACGGACTGGTCACGCTGATCCTCGCCTGGAACCTGTCCGGCGGCTGGGGCTGGTACCTCCTGTTCGCTGCGTTTTTCCTGAGCCCCGCCCTGCGGCAAATGAAACCGGGTTCGGACTTCCTGCGCTTCACGACCCAAAAGTATGACGAAATGAGGCATGTCACCTCTGTGTTCTGCCAGATGGACACCATCGTCTTCAAAAACCTGAAGGAGGAGCCCGGCTCATCCTCCCGGTTCGGGCGCCCCACAGACGTACTGTTTCCGGAAAACGGTCACAACAACATCGCCATGGGCGAAAACGGTATCGACTGCATGGTCCGTGCCCTGCTGGCCCGGGACCAACAGGAACGCAGTGAGGATGCGAACGTCTGACTCCTTGCGGAAGCACTGGAGCGGTCGACCGGGATCGAACCGGCATTGATGCCTTGGGAGGGCATCGTTCTACCATTGAACTACGACCGCACACCGCGACCGGATTCTAACGCGGTTTTACGCCAGGCGGCAGGCCGGCGCCCGGAGCGGGTCGCTTTCCGGGCACGATCCGATCACGCTACACTTTCTTCTCCAACCTCACACGGTATCAAGAGGGCCCCCGCATGGAGCGGTTTGTCGAGAAGACCCTGTATGCAAGCCGTTGGCTGCTTGCGCCCATCTACCTCGGGCTCAGCCTGACGCTGCTGGCAATCGGGCTGAAGTTCTTCGAAGAAATCCTGCATCTGTTTCCCAGGCTGTTCGAAATGAAGGAGGCGGAGCTGATCCTGCACGTGCTGACCTTCATCGACCTGGCCCTGATCGGCGGGCTGATCGTGATGGTGATGTTCAGTGGCTACGAGAATTTTGTCTCCCGCATCGATATGGACGATGAGCAGGAGCAGCTCAGCTGGCTTGGCAAGCTGGACTCCGGCTCCCTCAAGCAGAAAGTGGCTGCTTCGATTGTGGCCATTTCCTCGATTCATCTGCTGAAGAAGTTCATGAATGCCGAGGTCATTGATGATGAGAAGCTGATGTGGTTCGTGATCATTCACCTGACGTTCGTGATTTCCGCCTGGGGGATGGCCATGATCGACCGCAGCAAACCCCTGCCCGCCCACGACGGCACGCAATCCTGAGGCATCATCATGCGAGGCAAGAAGGTTCAAACACACTACCGCACCTGCACGCTCTGCGAGGCCATGTGCGGCATTGAAATTGAGCATCGCGGCCAGGAGATCACTGCCATTCGCGGTGATGCTGAGGATCCATTCAGCCGGGGGCACATCTGTCCGAAGGCAGTAGCACTGCAGGATCTGCAGGCGGATCCGGATCGCCTGCGATATCCGATGCGCAGGCGCAACGGGGACTGGGAGGAGATCTCCTGGGATGTCGCGCTGGATGAAACCGCGGAACGACTGCAGGCAATCCAGCGCAAACACGGTCGTGATGCCGTGGGGGTGTATTACGGCAATCCCACCGTGCATAACCTGGGAGCGATGCTGTTTGCCGGCCCGTTCGCCCGCTCCCTGCGCACGCGCAACAAGTTTTCCGCCACGTCGGTGGACCAGTTACCGCATCATGTCGCAGCACTGGAAATGTTCGGACACCAGTTGCTGATCCCGATACCGGATATCGACCGCACCGACTGCTTCGTGATTCTGGGCGGCAATCCCATCGCATCCAACGGCAGCCTGATGACCGCACCGGATGTACGCAAGCGCCTGAAGGCAATTCGCCAGCGCGGCGGCAAACTGATCGTTGTGGATCCCCGCCGCAGCGAAACGGCGCACATGGCCGATCAGTGGCTGGCCATTCAGCCCGGCACGGATGCCGTGCTGCTGTTGGGCATTCTGCGGGTGCTTTTCGCCGACGGGCATGTCGTACCCGGCCGGCTGGAAGCGTTCGCCGCGGGCCTGCAGGAAATCGCACCACTTTGTCAGCCATGGACGCCGGCCCGCGTCGAACAACACACCGGCATTCCTGCTGCCGATGTGACGCAACTGGCGAAAACCCTGGCTGCGGCGGAAAGCGCGGTCGTGTATGGCCGGATGGGGGCATCCACACAGGAGTTCGGCGGGATCTGTCACTGGCTGATCAACGTGATCAATGTGGTGACCGGCAATCTGGATCAACCCGGGGGAGCGATGTTCACCCGGCCGGCGATTGATCTGGTGGGGCTCTCGAGCAACTCCGGTCGGGCCGGGCATTTCGGTCGAAAGCACAGCCGCGTCCGCGGCCTGCCCAATTTTTCCGGCGAATTCCCGGTCGCCGCGCTGGCGGAAGAAATCCTGACCCCCGGAGAGGGGCAGATCCGGGCCATGGTCACGCACGCCGGCAACCCGGTGCTCTCGACACCGAATGGTCAGCAACTCGACCGTGCGCTGGCATCGCTCGATTTCATGGTGAGTGTCGATATCTACCTGAATGAGACAACCCGTCACGCCCATATCATTCTGCCGAGCACCAGCGCACTGGAACGCTCCCACTACGACCTGATATTCCATGTACTGGCGATCCGCAACACCGCAAAGTATTCCCCGCCCCTGTTCCAGCCACCGGCAGGAACCCGCCACGAATGGGAGATTTTCCTGGCACTGCAGCGACGTATGCAGATGAACCTGCCGGACCTTGGCTTGCTGGGCGGATTGGCCCGCTTTGGCGTGCGCCAGTTGATGCCGCCCGATCGCATGATCGATTTCCTGCTTCGCACCGGCCCCTACGGATTCCGCAACCTGCGCGGCCCCCGCCTCAGCCTTTCCAAACTGAAGAAGGCACCACACGGCATTGATCTGGGGCCCCTGCAACCCTGCCTGCCGAAACGACTGTGCACGCGCGATCGAAAGATCCACTGTGCACCGGAGGTTTTCGTGCAGGACATGGAACGACTGCATGCGCGCTTTTCCGAAACTTTGGTGGCAGCAGGCGCGGAAAACGCTTTTGATCTGCGCCTGATCGGGCGGCGTCACGTGCGCAGCAACAACTCCTGGCAGCACAACAGCCACCGCCTGGTAAAAGGCCCCGAACGCTGTACCGTGGTCATGCACCCGGATGATGCGGCAGCGCGCGACATTCAGCCGGGCAGACAGGTTCGCATCACTTCCCGCGTTGGCAGTATCGAACTGCCTGCGGAACTCACCACGGACATTCGACCCGGCGTACTGTCGGTGCCGCATGGATGGGGACACAACAGGGAGGGTGTGCGGATGAAGATTGCCGAAGAACATGCCGGCGCCAGCATCAACGACCTGACCGATGATCAGCTTCTGGATGCACTGACCGGCAATGCCGCGCTGTCCGGCGTGCCGGTGCGCGCCGAAGCAATCTGAGCGAGCGTTGCGCTGACGGGCACAATCCGGCGCTGCAGACCCCCCGCGATTCCCGTCAGACCGGCGCACACTCCCGATTGATGGTGGTCATGAGCGAGATCAGCGGCGGGATGTGCGTCCCGAAAATGGTTTTGCCCGTCGTCAGCAGCGATACCGAGATCTGACGCGCCGGGTCCGCCCAGGTCAGAATGGTCATGAAGCCGAGGTGACCGTAGGCACGATCGGAATTGGGGCCAAACAGCCCGAACGGCTTGTTCCCGGTCATCA
>JBFKXW010000255.1:0-4666 GCA_041637915.1 Pseudomonadales bacterium
CGCGGTCGGCGGCCGCCGGACCGTAGTACGGCTCGCCGGTCGCGACCGCGAGGTCGAGGTCGCCGTCCAGGTCGACGTCGCCGAGCGCCACGCTGAACGACATGAAGCGGTCGCCCGACGTCCACGCCGGGGTCACGCCCAGGCTGAGCAGTGCGACGAGCAGGAGACGGAACGGATGGCAGGCAATACCGGTCATGAGAGGCTTCCAGAAACAATGCGGACGGGGTTAGCACGTAAGCATAGGTCTGGAAAATGGCTGTTCCAATAGCAAAAAAGAAGGAGGAGACCGGCAGATTGGGCTAGAAAGGCTTCGGCCCGCCCGTCGCCCAGTCCAGCAATTCGACGGTATGAACGACCGGAATTCCGGTGCGCTGCCCGATCTGCATCGCACAGCCGACATTGCCGGTGGCGATGACATCCGGCCGCAGGGCCTCCAGGTTTTCTGTCTTCCGGCCCCCCAACAGCCCGGCGATCCGGGGCTGCAAAATGTTGTAGGTGCCGGCCGAACCACAGCACAGGTGGCTCTCGGCCGGGGTCCGCACCGTAAATCCGGCATCCTGCAGCAACAACTGTGGCTCCCGCACCGTTTTCTGCGCATGCTGCAGCGAACAGGCGGCGTGGTAGGCCACCACGGTCGGCTGGTCGGGTTGGTTGCCGGGCAAATCCTGCCCGTACAGGAATTCACTCACGTCGCGTACCAGCCCGGAGATCCGTTGCGCGCGATCCGCCCAATCGACCTCCTCCCGCAGCATGTGGGCATAATCCTTCAGCGTGGTGCCACATCCGGACGCGGTGGTCAGGATGGCGCAGACATCGCCCCGCGCCATCTCCCGCTCCCATGCCGCAATATTGCGACGCGCCTTTGCCAGGCTGGCCGCCGTGCGCCCCAGATGATGCTCCAGCGCACCACAGCAGGCGGTGCCGGGGGCATCCTCCACCGCGTACCCCAGACGGTTCAGCAAACGAACGGCGGCTGCCTGAAACTGCGGCCGCAGGACCGGCTCGGCGCACCCGCGCAACAGGATCACGCGCCCCTTGGGCGCCGGCGCGGCCTGTTGCACAGGCGCGACCGGCGCCGGCAACTGCGCGGGTGCCATGTTCAGCATCGCATCGATGCTGCGCAGGCGTAGCGCTCTTGCCAACGCCCGTGCCACCGGTCGCGTCCACTGTGCCAGCCGCAGCGCCAGCCGGAAACGACCCCGGTAGGGCAGTGTCTGTGCCAGCATCCACCGCACCACGCGCTCCCGCAGGGGCCGACGGTAATGCTGCGCCACGTACTGTCGGGCATGATCCACGAGGTGCATGTAATCCACACCGGACGGGCAGGTGGTGATACAGGCCATGCAGGACAGGCAGCGATCGATGTGCCGCACATCCTGCGGGGTCGGCGCCCGCCCCTCTTCCAGCATGTTCTTGATGAGGTAGATCCGGCCACGCGGACTGTCGAGTTCATCGCCCAGCAGCACGTAGGTGGGACAGGTGGCGGTGCAGAAGCCACAGTGCACGCATTTCCGGATGGCGCCGGCCGAAACCGCCGTGTCCGCGTCTGCCAGCTGCGCGGTGGTGAACTCAGTCTTCATGGTCAGCCACCCGAAAGCGCCCGGTTTCGAACACGCCTGCCGGGTCGAAGGCGCGCCGCACTTTCTCCTCCAGCGCCTGCAACTGTGGCGTGGGAGGTGGCAGGGCTGCCGTCACTGCGCGGCAGGCAGGCCCGGCGCGGAACAGCGTCGCGTGGCCCCCTGCGGCCAGCGCCAGGGCCCTCACTGTCCGGGCCGGCACATCGCCCTGCACCCAGATCAAACCGCCGGCCCAGTCCCAGAACCATTCCACCTCGTGGGAATGGAACGCCTGTGACACCTGCACGGCTGCAGCGCCCGGCACGCAGAGCTTCCACAGCGGCTGATCACCCGACAGGCATTTCGCCGCGCGAACCCTCTCCCACACCGCTGCCGGTTGCTCCGGCAGCAGGCAATCCGCTTCCGGATGATTGCTGACCCAACGTTGCACCTGCTGGACGGAAGCCTCCACCGACGGCGGGAAACCTTCCATGCGCAGCAAGGCTTGGGAGCCCCCCCCAACCAGACCGGCCGGAAGGTAGGCGGCAGCTGCGAGCGCGCTGTCCTGACCCAGCAGGTCCCGGAACAACGCCTGTGCCTGCGCGGGGGTCAGGTCATCGACCTGCAGTGTTTGCACGCTGCGTGGAGCCGGCAGGACTTTGAGGGTGACCTGGGTCAGCGCCGCAAGCCGGCCCCAACTGCCGCACATCAGCTTGGGCAGGTCATAGCCGGTGACATTCTTCACCACCCGACCCCCGGCAACGAAATGCTCGCCACGCCCCGAAACCGCCTCGAATCCCAGCAAGTGATCACGCACCGAACCACGGGTCAGACGGCGCGAGCCCGCCAGGCCGGAAGCAACCACCCCCCCCAAAGTCGCGTGACCGGACGAGCCGCCATACAGATCCGCAACATCAAAGGGGTCAAAGGCCAGCATCTGCTGGTGTTCTTCCAACAACGCCTGCACTTCCGACAATGCGGTGCCGGCGCCCGCAGTGAGTACCAACTCCGGACCGTCGTAGTCGACAATGCCGGAAAAACTGCGCAGGTCCACCCGCGTGCAACCGTCCACCGGCGCACCGAAACCCGCATGACTGCCGCCCCCCTGCAGGGCCAGACGCTGCGAACCAGCGGCCGCCTCACCGATGAGGGCGCAGAGCTGTTGGACGTCGTCCGGACGGACCGTATCAGGCAGGGCCATGTCAGAACCGCGGCAGTTCAGGGAACGGCAATTTGCCACCGTGCACGTGCACACGACCCAGTTCCGCACAGCGATGCAGGGTGGGAAACATCTTGCCGGGGTTCAGCAGAAGGTCCGGGTCGAAGGCACATTTGACCCGCTGCTGATGCGCCAGATCAATCTCGGAAAACATCTCGGGCATCAGGTCGCGTTTCTCCACGCCCACGCCATGTTCGCCGGTCAGCACCCCGCCGACCTGCACACACAGGCGGAGAATATCAGCGCCAAAAGACTCCGCCCGCTCCAGTTCGCCGGGATTGTTGGCATCGAACAGGATCAGCGGGTGCAGGTTGCCATCGCCGGCGTGGAACACGTTGGCCACGCCCAGCCCATATTGGTCGGACAACTCGCGGATGCGGCGCAGCACCTCCGGCAGCCTTCGCCGCGGAATGGTGCCATCCATACAGTAGTAATCCGGCGCCAGACGGCCCACCGCAGGAAACGCCGCCTTGCGACCTGCCCACAGGGCAAGGCGCTCTTCCTCATTCTCGCTGATGCGCTGGGAGGTCGCCCCGTTCTGCTGGGCAATCTGTTCCACCTCGCGGATCAGGTAGCGACACTCGGCTTCCGGCCCGTCCAGTTCCACCAGCAGAATGGCTTCCGCATCCAGCGGGTAGCCGACCTGCACAAACGCCTCGGCCGCCCGCGTGGCGGGCGCGTCCATCATTTCCATCCCCGCCGGGATGATGCCCGCCGCGATGACATCCGCCACGCACTGACCGGCACTCTCCACGCTGGGAAATCCCAGCAGCATGGCCCGTGCCGTCTTGGGTTTGGGGAGTATGCGAACCGTCACTTCGGTCACGACGGCGAGCAGCCCCTCGGAGCCGACCAGGACGCCGAGCAGGTCCAGCCCGCCCGCTTCCGGATGACGGCCACCCACGCGAATCCGTTCCCCGTCCATGGTGACGATTTCCACCCCGAGCACGTTGTGCGTGGTCAGCCCGTATTTCAGGCAATGCACGCCCCCGGAATTCTCCGCCACATTGCCGCCCACCGTGCAGGCGATCTGGCTGGATGGATCAGGCGCGTAATAAAAGCCCTGTTCCTGGACCGCCTGGGTGACCCCCAGGTTGGTCACACCCGGCTGCACCACCGCGACGCGATTTTCGTAATCAACTTCCAGCACGCGGTTGAACCGCGCCATGCCCAACAGGACCGCGTCCTCCAGCGGCAGTGCGCCACCGGAAAGAGATGTGCCCGCTCCGCGGGGAACCACCTTGACGCCCTCGCCCCTGCACCAGCGCAGGATGGCGCAGACCTGCTCCACCGTCTCCGGCAGCACCACCAGCATCGGCGGCTGTCGGTAGGCCGTCAGGCCATCACTCTCATAGGGACGCAGCGACACCGGATCGTCAATCACCCCCTCGCCCGGAACGATGGCACGCATCGCGGCAGCGACTTCACCGCGACGCGCCAGTACACCTTGATCCGGGCGGGGCATCTTCAGGGACATGCCGGTTGTTCCTTGCTGCGAATTGAATCGGTCGCCGCTGAGGCGCCGGACCCGGCCTGGCGGCCGGGATGCCAAGGATAACGGCTACGGTACATTCCGGATACTTGCGCGCATTTTCCCGCAACCAATCCAGCCACCCTTTAGCCTAGCTGCCCGATTGCAGTGCAGAGCCGGCGCCACGCCCAGCCCCACGCAGAACGCGTACGCTTGTGTGAAAAGAATCCGATTCCCTGGCAGACCGCCGCCCGTTTCTCTGTCGCAGACCTCTAGGCGCCGTAATCAACAAAAATCGGCGACGACCAGGCCCGCTCCTCGATTTCGCTCAGGCAGTCATCGTCCCGGCCGGTCTTATGGCTGCCGTAACAGAGCTTGACCTTTACACACTGGCCCTGCTCGTCATATTCGCAACGCAGC
>JBFKXW010000256.1:0-4664 GCA_041637915.1 Pseudomonadales bacterium
CCTCCAACCGTGGCGAGCCGATTCCGCAGGCAGTCCCCCCTCCCTGCGATCAGCCGCAGTACACGGAATACGATGCGGAGGGGTGCCGAATCGTTGGCGCCATGTACCAGGATGTGGAGGATCCAGAGGAGCGTAGGAGGCTGCAGGACATGATCCGTCGCGGGCGCGATGTCTGGTTCAAGGGCACCTTCGGCAATCAGGATTACTTCGCGCTGCACGTCGGCAAGGGCTTGTACGGCGAGGTGCGCTTTCCGGACCAGAGCCACTGGCTCGATACGCGCAAGCGGGATGATCGCTTCCGTCTCTGGGGAATGATCAATGACCCCGATTGCGAGAAGGGCGATGAAAGCACGTTCTGGACGGATCGCTGCAAGGACCCTCATTCCTCCGGGGTGATC
Source organism: Pseudomonadales bacterium (assembly GCA_041637915.1). Lineage (GTDB taxonomy): Bacteria > Pseudomonadota > Gammaproteobacteria > Pseudomonadales > JBFGWM01 > JBFJWR01. The sequence goes on from JBFKXW010000256.1 coordinate 399, forward strand.
GGTCTGCGCAAGTACATCAACCGTGCGCCGCCCGAGGGCTTTGATCCGTTCAAAACCCCGTACCAGGAAGGGGAACTCGCGGACAGCCGCCGTTATGTCATTGGCCAGGCCTGTGCCGTGTGTCACGTGTCCTTTGATCCGACCAATCCGCCGCCCGACCCCAACCGGCCGAAGTGGGAGCATCTGAGCGGCCACATCGGGAACCAGTACACCAATAACACCATGCAGTTCTTCGGCAACCTCCCGCCAGACCACTTTGCCCGGATTCTCTACGATGGCATCGAGGTGGGTCAGGTGGACACGACCTCGGGTCACATGGACTTCGTATACAACCCGGGCACGCAAAACAACATCACTGATTTTCAGAACCGACCCATCTTTGAAGAGAAGATCAAACACCCCATCACCGGGGAGGTGAAGGTTGCGAAGACACGCCACGTGTTAAAGGGTGGTGAGGACTCCGTCGGCGAAAAACTGGCGCTGATGCGCGTCTATCTGAACATCGGCATGTGCTTCGATGAATGCACGGCAGACAAGTTCGCCAAGCCGGGTGTCATCTTTGGGGAGGACGCGCATCACAAACCATTCCGGATCAAACAGTGTTATCAGGACTGCGAACCCTGGAACCAGGCAGACGCAAAGATGGACGAGATGGCCCTGTACCTGCTGGCCGGTGGTCCGTTCTACCTGCGGGATGCGGTGGATGTCGATGGCCTGGCCGGCGTCGAGTACCTGCAGGAAGAGCGGGTGCCTGCGGGTCGCCGGATCTACATGCGGGAGTGTGCATCCTGTCATTCCACCCGCGTGCCACCGGATGCGATCAAGAACGACAAGGACGCGCTAGAGCAGTTCTATGAAGGCCATATTTTTGGCCGCGAGCAGGACTGGCGCAGGGAAGTGGGCGAGGAACTTGCCCGTTCGGAGCGCTTCCAGAAGAAATACCTGCGTGATGGCCGCCCACTGCAATTCGCCAAGGATGAAGTGTTCGGGCAGGACTGGCTCGGTAACGACCAACTGGTGGCGCACAACGTGCTGGGCGTGAATCGCTGCCGCTCCATGCATGGCAATCAGGTGCAGGGTGCAGTCTGGGAGGAGTTTTCTTCCGAATCCTACAAGGAACGACCCGCGCCTTCCGGCGAGTATCCCAAGACGCTGAACCCATTACTCCCTATTGTCGGCGGGAAGCAGATGTGGGGCGGTAATGAGGAAATTGACGGCGGACGCGGATATTACCGCAACGTGTCCCTGCTGAGTATCTGGTCGCACGCGCCGTTCCTGCACAACAATACACTCGGGCCCCTGCGCAAGATGCCGGATGGCAGCATCGACTACACCGTGCGCGGTCGCATCATCATGTTTGAGGATGCCATGGCTGAATTGCTGACTTCGGATGACCTGAGTGTGATGCCACACCGGGAGCCGAAAATCACCCGGGTGCCCATGGATACGGCACTGCCGACCCAGATTGGTGGTGACCCGATCATTCCGGTCGCAGCGGGCACACCCATTGTCGAAATCGCCAGCATCAATCCGCATGCACCGACGCACATGACCTGCGCCGACTATGTGGAAAACAAGGGCCACCTGTTTGGCGTGGATCTCGATGTGGAATCGAAGAAGAATCTCATTGAGTTCCTGAAAACCCTGTAGAGGCGGCGGCTGCCAGTCCGCGGCGATGCACGCTACAGGACACCGCCGAATCCCGTGGCAGCGGCGCCAGCCGCGATCCGCATGCGCCGCGATTGCTGTTTCCCATACGGTGATCGCGCCTTGCGGCGCTCCTACAATAAAAAAAGGGGGGCTGCGTGCCCCCCTTTCCGTGACTGAACCAGTGTCGGGCCAGTCTGTGTGCAAAGCACTCAGGAAGTGATCATCCTCCCCACGGTTCCCCGCACACCAAGTCCCGTACACATCGTCCGTTTGTCACTAGACATTGGATCACCCCCTTTTTCATTTCCGGCCAGACATGACCCCAGCGTAATAGGTGCCTGCTTTGCTGACAAGTGTGCGCCCGTGCTCATCTTTCCGGATCGGTAGCGCCAGCAGCCATCAGCAGTTCGACCAGTTGCGGGTTCTTCGACTGCCGGGCAAAGCGCAGCGCGTAGCGATTATGTGAGCCACGGGCATTCACATCGGCACCGCGCGCCAGCAACAGACGGGCGGTTTCCAGCTGACCATTCTTTGCGGCCCCCATCAGCGGGGTCACCCCATTGGAGGGCGCGCCATCGACCGGCATGCCATGGTCCAGAAAGATCTGCAGCCTGGTGACATCGCCATGGTAGGCCGCGCTGTAGAGTGCACTGGCCACCCAGCCGGGCCGGGTCAGTTCGCCACGCCACTCCACGTCTGCCTGCAGGAGCCGGGCGGCGATCTGCCAGTGGCCCTTGAACAGCGCATGCTGCAGCGGCGTCAGCTGCCCCTCGCGCGAGCGGTTCGCCGGGTCTGCCCCATGCTGTAACAACACGTCCAGCGCCTCCAGACTGTTCTCGCGCACGCAAATGTAGACAGCGCTGTCGCCATTCGGGCGCCAGCCATCTGCCCATGCGCCGGCAGCCAGCGCCTTCTGCATCGCGACTGGGTCATTCTCCTGTGCCGCCTTCAGCACCAGGCTGAGTGCGCCGGGATAAGACACGAGATCCTCCACGTAGCGCAGCGCCTCAATGGGGCTGTCACGGTGGTACGTCTGGGTATGGCCGTAGGCGCCGGTGGCGATGGCACGCTGCACGAAGCTGCGCAGTTCCGGGATCAACGGATGCAGGAAATCATAGGTCGTAAACTGGGGCAGATAGTAGTAACGCAGGTTCCGGAAGTGTCCTGCCAGTTCCAGAGTGGGCCACCGGTAGGCCGAATGCATCGGCGGGTCCGTGGGTCCTGCATCCAGGAACTGCGCGAACCTGCGCGGTGTGATCTCGCCCAGATCCCGAAATCCTTCGTCGATCGCTGCGTGCCAGAATTCATACAGCGGATGGTATACGTAGAGGCTGCAGTGGGCCGGGAACAGACCGCGGTACATCCACGGGAACAGGAAACGCTCGCCAGCCGCAACAACCCGGTATTCCTTGTCCGTGGTATGGGAGCCGTGCAGAAAGTGGCCCCTGCAGCGCATTTCGACGACAAAGGGCACTGCGCCATGGTCTGCTGTTGCGGCGATACGTCCCTGCAGCGGGCCCAGCAGGTTGGCGGCTGTCGCGGGCAGGCAGGTCAGGCAAAGGGCGCTTGCCAGCGTCCAGCGAATCAGACGCACTGGGTCTCCTGCCATCGGGTCGACGGGAAAAGTGTGCCCCGCATGGCAGTTCGGCTCAAGCATTGGCTTCCGGGCGGGTTCGCGCGATGATGCCGGTACAAAGGACTGGGCGGTTTTCATGTCAGGCGCCAAGACAGCGACGGATACTCCGGAGAGTTGGGGTGCAGCCAGCCATGGCTATGCCATCCATGTGGCTCCCTATCTGATGCGCTCTTTCAGCGATGAGGTGGTGTACCGCTTGCAACTGTCCGGCGGGGAAACTGTGCTGGAAGTCGGCGCCGGCAGTGGTGCGTTGACCGAGTTGCTGTACCAGCATGCCGGCGAACTGCTGGCGATTGATTTTGCGCCCAAGATGGTCGAGTTACTGCGAGAGCGGCTGGCTGAGGCCGGGGCAGGCAACGTGCGCTGTGAGGTGATGGATGGTCAGGCGCTTGCGCTGGCCGACGACAGCTTTGATGCTGCCGCCAGCAGTTTTACCCTGATGCTTTTTCCAGATCGCTCCAAAGGCTTTTCCGAACTCGCCCGTGTCGTGCGACCGGGCGGACGTGTCGTCGTCACCGGCTGGGCCGGGCCGGAGCGATTCGAACTGTTCGGGCTGCTGATCATGGCGCTGCGTGCAGCCTTCCCGGATCTGCCGCCGCCGAAGGATCCGCCCGTGTTCAGTCTGGCCGATCCCGGTCGGTTTCGGGCTGAAATGGAGGCCTGCGGTCTGGCGGATGTCGAGGTCGAACTGGTATCGCGCGAACTGGTGGTGGAGGGCATCGATCAGCTTTGGCGCATGCTGACGGTCGGGGCGCCGCCCGTCCGGATGATGTTGGATCAGGTCGGGCCAATTGGGCAGGAGCGGCTGCGAGAGATGCTGGCAGATGTGATCCAGGCGCGCTACGGTGACGGGCCGATCGTCACCCTGAATACCGCGACGGTGGGCATCGGGAGCGTGCGTTGAGTCCGGGCCTAGCGCTGAAAAAAATCCAGTAACAGTTTCCCCACCTCCTCACCGGCGTCTTCCTGCAGGAAGTGAC
>JBFKXW010000257.1:0-4652 GCA_041637915.1 Pseudomonadales bacterium
CCTGGTCGGGGCTCTACGACGACCTCCTGGACGTCCGGTTCGAGGTGAAGCTCGGCGAGGTCGGCCTGGGCAAACCGGTGCTCCTGTGGATCAACGATGGCCTGATGGCCGTCTTCTTTTTCCTCGTGGGCCTGGAACTCAAACGGGAACTGGTGGAGGGTGAACTCAGGGACCGCCGCAATATTATTTTACCCGGGCTGGGCGCCATCGGCGGCATGTTGGTCCCTGCGCTGGTCTATGTCGCCTTCAATCATGATGACCCGGTCGCGATCAAGGGCTGGGCGATTCCGGCAGCAACCGATATTGCATTTGCGCTCGGCGTTCTTTCCCTGCTCGGATCGCGGGTGCCCGTGTCTTTGAAAATTTTTCTCACATCGCTGGCAATCTTTGATGACGTCGGCGCCATCCTGATTATTGCGCTGTTCTACACGGCCAATATTTCCGTGGAGGCGCTCTCCGTTGTCGCCTGCTGCGTGCCGGTATTGTTCATACTGAACCGCAAAGGGGTTGCATCCAAAAGCCCATATCTTCTGGTGGGTTTGATCATGTGGGTGGCCACGCTGAAGTCCGGCGTGCATGCGACCCTCGCGGGCGTGCTGCTGGCCATGTTCGTCCCCCTGCGCACGGCGGATACGGACGCCGAATCGCCACTGAAAAGTCTGGAGCATGACCTGCACAGTATTGTCGCGTTTTTTATCCTGCCGGTGTTCGCTTTCGCCAACGCCGGGATCAACCTGCACGGCATCGGTGCGGAACAGTTCCTGCATGGCGTGCCCATGGGGATCGCGCTGGGCCTTTTCCTCGGCAAGATCGTTGGCGTTTTCGGCCTGTGCTGGCTGGGCGTCACGCTGGGCTGGAGCCGTCTGCCGGCGGGCATGAACTGGACCGCCCTGTTGGGTACCGCTGCGCTGTGCGGCATTGGCTTCACGATGAGCCTTTTCATCGGTTCACTGGCGTTCGAAGAGACCGGTGTCAATCTGCTGTTTGACGAGCGACTGGGCATTATTGTCGGTTCGCTGCTGTCCGGCGTCACCGGTTACCTGCTGCTCCGGAAAGTACTGCCCACGGAGGCGGAGGCTGCTACGACGTACCACGACGCGTGACGGCTGACCGGCGGATGTGACTTTCACATGCCTTGCGTTCCTGGCACGCATGCAGCAGGCCGGTATCCGGCGTTGGCGCCAATCTCAGCCCCGCGGCTCAGCAGGTGCCCCCCCCGAATGTGGCCATGCGCTAGACTGGCAAACGCCCATTGCAAGCTCTTCGACGCAGTATCCGGGACCGGTGACCATGGAAATCTACTATGTCGATGACGACGAGGATGACCGCCTGCTGGTCCGTGAGGCGGTTCGGGAGGCCATGCCCGACTGCGACCTGCACGAGTACAGCAGCAGCCCCGCGTTCATGGAAGCACTCCAAGACATCGACTCGAAAAGTCCGGAGGTCCTGAACGTCGACCTCATCATGCTCGACGTACGCATGCCGGGGAAGGACGGATTCCAGATCCTGCGCGAACTCAAGTTTCATCCGCGCTACAAACAGATTCCGGTCATCATGTTCACGGACGACAAGAGCGAGAAATCGGTCAATCGTGCGTACGGCATGGGCGCAAACGCCTACATCGTCAAAGCGCGGATCAGCAAGGAACTGAAATTTTTCCTGCGTGCACTGGAATTGCTGTGGGAGCCGGTTCGCAAACTGCGCTCCGAGGTGATGTCTGAGTTCCAGCAGGAGATGATGGCCCTGGGCGTGCGCCCGATACGGTTGCTGATGGTCGAGGACGACCCGGAAGAAGCCATCATGGCCCTGGAATTGCTGCAAGACCGGGTGCTGGTGAACAAATTCGACCGCGTCGGCAGTGTCCAGGAACTGCGCGAATATTTGGAGGGCACGGGAGATTATGCCGATAGGCCGGCAGAGCAGTTTCCGGATCTGATCCTGGCAGATCTGATGCTACCGGGTGAGCAAGGTGTGGCAGGGATTCAGTGGCTGAAACAGCAACCTGCCTTTCAGAAAATCCCCGTGATCGCACTGACCGGTTCACACGATGTTGAGCTACACCGGGAAGCGCGGGAAGCAGGGGCGGAGTTTGTGTGTACAAAGCCGGTCAATTACCGGGATATGGTGGACGTACTGCGTGTCGTGGGCGGGATGCGCCTGTCCATTGTGAAGGTCCCGCACCCGGAACTGCCGCTGTAACGACAAAAAAAAAAGCCGACACAAGGCCGGCTCAAGTATGGGCGAGGGGCGCCCTTGAGGAGAGGCCTGTTACCAGGCGAGCGGCATCCCAACGACGCCGCGGGAGGATTCGATTCCAATCATTTCGTCATAGGGGCTGTCGATCATAAGACGTGCCTCTGAAATTTCGACGTCGCTCAGCATGGTGTGCATCTGTGCAATGCTGCGGGCGCGAAGGCGCTCCCCGCTCTCGGTGACGATCGCCTGCAGTTCGCCGTCCACCATGGCGTAAGAGATATACATATCCCCTTCCAGGGACTGCACAGCAATCTCTGCCGGAACGCCACCCTTCTTTAGCTCGTTCAACGTCACGCCAATCATGTCCTGCTCCTTTCATACCCAATTGCTAGTCGGTCGCAGCCGCTCTCTGGCAATCTGCTTTCCCTAAACCGAATCTACTCACTGAATAGATTTAGGCTCTACTATAGCGACTCATATGGTGATATGCAAAGCTTTTGTGCAGTTATTATTAGATCAATACGGAATATGACAAAATTATTATTATTCATTACCTACTCATAACCTGGCACATCTTTGTCCGGCGCACTGGCTCCGAGCACACTCAGGACCGGGTTTACTCATTCAGCAGCGCCAGTGCCCGCTCCAGCCGGGAACGAGGGGAGCGATCCTCCAGAATCTCCTGCTGTCGCTCCGCCTCGAAACGGATCACGCCGAACAGCCGGAAGCTGAATTCCAGTGCGTCCAGGTCACGCCATACCGGGTCATTGAGCAAACGGATCAACGACGTCTCGCGGTGAAAAAGCGCCTGCATCCGGCGCAGTATCTTTTCCTGCAACGCCGGCAGTGCAGCGAGATCGTCTGCGGGCACATCCTGATCAGGCCAGGGCTCGCAGACACCAATGCGATACGGCAGCGTCTGACGCTCGCGAAGCAGCCGGTAGCGTTGCTGCAGCGGCACCCGCACGATCAGGCGCCCGTCATCCAGCTCCTCTTCCAACTCCGGAACACCGGCGGAAAAAACCTCGCAGGGCGCATACGTTGCCTGGTTGCTTTGCAGGGAATCGGCCAGCGACAGATTCTCCCGCCCTGGGCGGATCAGCTTTTGCGTGTGGCAGATGCCCAACAGCTGACCATCGGCCAGGCATTGACGCACCATCTGACGGTAACGCGGCTCGAAGACGTGCAGGGGAAAGATCGTGCCTGGGAAGGTAACGCAGCCGGGAATTGGAAAGATGGCGATCTCTGTCATGGGGTGGTTCCTACATGGATGCGCATCCATCGATCAGCGCCCGTGATCCTCTCTCGCAGCCCGGGCAGCCCGTCGGATCAACTGCTCGGCGGGGAGGCCGGCTTCATTCGCAGCGCGCAGCATTTCCCGCCACGTTGCATCATCCACCGTGGGCGTGCGGGCCAGCAGGAACAAGAAATCACGGTCGGAGTTACCCACCACCGACCAGCGATACTGCCCGGCCGCATCCCGACGCCCCAGCGCGAAGATCCGGTACTCGAAGCCCCCCAGAGAAATGAGGCGCTGCACCCAGCGCGCCCAGGTAGGCCCAAACGCGATCCGCAGCACGGCACCCGCGCCCTTCGGATCCACCAGCCCATAGCCGACCGCCTCGTCCTCCCACCGCGCCCCGTCTGCTGCGATCCTCACGCACCGGTTCACGATGCGGACAGTGTCCGGGTCGACTCGCTCGTATTCCGCCGTCGAGCCCGTGCACTCAGAATACGTACGCCCCTCGTGGTGCGGCGTATTGTCCTGAAAGTCGTTGGGCGTGCGCGCCAGCTCGTACCAGGTACCGAGATAGGCGTCCAGATCCACAGGGGGGCTTGCCTGGGCCGGTGGCGCTGCCAGCCCAAACGACAGTATCAGTACCATCAAGGCGCCTTGGAAAACTGTACGACGTTGGCGTCGACACCGTTCGGAACAGTAGCGAACAGCATCCCAGTTCGCACGCCAGCGGCGGCGCCACTGGAACGGCCGCCCACACACCGGACAGGTTTTCTCGGGAAGATCGCTTTTCCGGTGACTCATTTGCGGCTCAGACTCCCCCTCTTTCGGAGGATGCGTTGGCTGCAATCGGCCAGTCCGCCGCGTCTACCGTGTCCAGCGCGATGGGCACATCCACTGCGCCACCCCACCGGGCCACGAAGGCACCATCCGGATCGAAATCCCGCGCCTGCTTTTCCAGATTGAAATGACGCCCACCGCGCGGGTCTGCACCAACGCCGGCGATGTACTGCCAGTTCCCCCAGTTACTCGCCACATCGTAATCCACCAGTTGCTGCTCGAACCATGACGCACCACAGCGCCAATCCAGCTGCAGTTCGTTCACCAGGCAGCTGGCCACAATCTGCCGCCCCCGATTGGACAGATACCCTGTGCGGTTCAGGCGATGCATGCAGGCGTTCACCAACGGCCAGGGCGTACGACCGTCGCGCCAGGCGCG
>JBFKXW010000258.1:0-4652 GCA_041637915.1 Pseudomonadales bacterium
GACAGTGATCAAGACGCTGCGGTATTTCTTCGAGGACCGGTCTGCCGATAAGTTCGAGGTGCGCGTGCGCGATATCGAATACAAGCGACGGTAGGGCGGCGACGATTTCTGCAGGAACGACCCGATCCGGGTGACATTCGTCCCAAACTGGCCAGGCTGAAGCCTGGCCCACATCTGGGTATCGGGTCTGAAAGCTGAAAAAGGGTCACCTGAAAGGTCAGTTCGTCGGGTGTCCGGAGTGCGCCCAATGCCGGCCCCGTGACCAGCAGCAGGGCAGTACGGCACAGGGTGCGGAGCGGGTGGCAGTCTGGCATGTCCGGCGGCTCGTGGATCGTTCTCTTTATGATTTCTGCCAGAGTACGAGCAGTACCACGGAATCTGCTGGAGAGGTTCTGCACAGAGCTGGGGGACTCAAGGTGAAATCGCCGTGCAAGGCGACCGTCTCGCGGTGGATTGCGCCGTGAAAACAGACGTTTGGGTTTGAAATTTCAAAAAATATTGAATGGGCGTTCAGGTCAGGCGGCGGTCCCGCGCGGCATGATTAAAATCTGTACAGGGTGATTCCGGCATGCGCCGCAGGTAACATCCGGGACAGATATTTTCATGGATTGCGGAGGACTGCAGATGATTTACACGCTGGATACCCGTCAGGCCGATATTCAGGGCGAGGAGTGTTTCATTGCGCCGGGTGCAGTGCTGATCGGGTCCGTGGTGTTGCACAACAATGCCAGCATCTGGTTCAACACGGTACTGCGCGGCGACAACGACACGCTGACAGTCGGCGAAAACAGCAATGTGCAGGATGGCTCCGTGCTGCACACGGACCCGGGCCTCAAACTGACGATTGGCAAAAACGTGACCGTCGGGCACAAGGTCATGCTGCACGGTTGCAGCATTGGCGACAACAGCCTGATCGGCATCAATGCGGTGGTGCTGAATCGTGCCAAGGTCGGGAGTCATTGCCTGATCGGCGCCAATTCGCTGGTGCCCGAAGGCATGGTGATTCCGGATGGATCACTGGTCATGGGTTCCCCTGCCAAGGTGAAAAGGGAACTGACCGACCCGGAGCGGATGATGCTGCAACTGAGCGCTCAGCACTACGTGGAAAATGCGCGCCGCTATCGCGAAAAGCTGGCGCCGGATGCGCGATATGCCGCCGGGGACGGTTGAAAGCCCCTGTGTGCGTCTGTGCACACTGGATGCTGAGGACGTTTGTGTCGGTTGCCACCGCACGCTGTCCGAAATCACCGGCTGGCAGGCGATGAGCGACACCGAGCGGCTTGCCACGCTGGAGCGGGTCGCGCAGCGCAGGGCGGCTTGCGAACAACGGAGAAGGAAGGCCAGAAATGACCGAAATCGGAACCCCACTGACGGGTAGCGCGCGCAAGGTGCTGTTGCTGGGTAGCGGCGAACTGGGCAAGGAAGTGGTGATCGAATTGCAACGCTTCGGTGTCGAAGTGATTGCCTGCGATCGTTATGCCCATGCGCCTGCAATGCAGGTTGCGCATCGCAGCCATGTCATCGACATGCTGGATCCCGGCTCGCTTCGTGACGTGGTGGTTTCCGAGCAGCCCGATCTCATCGTGCCGGAGATCGAAGCCATCGCGACCGACATGTTGCTGGAACTTGAAGCGGAAGGGTTTACGGTGATCCCGACGGCACGCGCCGCGCGCCTCACCATGAATCGGGAGGGAATCCGGACCCTGGCGGCGGAAGAGCTGGGTCTGCCGACCTCGCCGTACCGCTTTGCTGACAATCGCGCGGAGTTCGATGCGGCGGTGGAGGTGGTGGGATTGCCCTGCGTGGTCAAGCCGATCATGAGTTCCTCCGGCAAGGGGCAGAGCCTGGTGCGCACGGCAGCCGACCTGGACGGTGCCTGGTTATATGCGCAGCAGGGTGGGCGTGCCGGTGCGGGTCGCGTGATTATCGAAGGCTTTGTCGACTTTGATTACGAAATCACGCTGCTCACGCTTCGGCATGTGGATGGCACCGCGTTTTGCGAACCCATCGGACATCTGCAGGTGGACGGTGACTACCGGGAATCCTGGCAGCCGCAGCCGATGCCCCCTGCGGCTCTGGCTCGTGCCCGGCGGGTTGCCCGCGAGATCACCGAGGCGCTCGGTGGGTACGGAATCTTCGGTGTGGAGCTTTTCGTGAAAGGCGATGAAGTCTGGTTCAGTGAGGTGTCACCGCGCCCGCATGATACCGGTCTGGTCACGCTGGTTTCCCAGGACCTCTCAGAATTTGCGCTGCATGCGCGCGCGATCCTCGGTTTGCCTGTGCCTTCCATCCGGCAGATCGCGCCGGCGGCTTCCTGTGCGCTGGTGGTCGAGGGGGAATCGCAATCCGTGCAATTCAGTGGTCTGGATGACGCACTGCGGGATGCAGACGTGCAACTGCGCCTGTTTGGAAAGCCGGAGGTGTCCGGTAAACGACGGATGGGCGTTGGGCTGGCCGTGGCCGGTGACATCGAAACCGCGCGGCAAAAAGCCCGAGCGGTCGTGGAGAAAATCGAAGTCCACCTGTAACTTCGTCCCGCCACGATGCAACGCGCAGCAACGTCTGGCAACGGATAGGAGCGGCGCAAGCCGCGATTGATGTCCGTCCGGCCGGAACTTCTAGCTGGTTTCTGCAACATTCTCTTCTGCGCCGGGCGCCCGCACGCGCACCGTGCGAATGCGGTTTTCCTGTACCTGCACGACCTCCATTTCGTAGTCGTGCAGCCGTACGCAGCAGGACAGCTCCGGGATGCGTTCCAGATACTCCGTGATCAGGCCGTTGAGTGTTTTCGGGCCTTCCGTCGGCAGGTGCCATTCCAGCGCTCGGTTAATGTCACGCAGCAGGGCCGTGCCGTCGATCAGGTAGGAGCCATCCTCCTGCGGATGGATTTCCCTGTTGCTGGCCGCCAGGTCGGTCGTGAACTCGCCGACAATCTCCTCGAGAATATCCTCCAGCGTCACGATGCCCTGGATATCGCCATATTCATCCACACACAGGCCGATGCGCCGCTTGTGCTTCTGAAATTGGAAGAGCTGCTTGTTGAGCGGCGTGCTTTCCGGCACGAAGTACGGCTCGCGGGCGATCTGCAGGATCATGGCCTTGCTGGGCTCTTCCACCTGAAAGAGTCGCGATGCGTTGCGCATGTGCAGTATTCCCAGCACGTTCTGGATGTCGCCGCGGAACACGGGCAGACGCGTGTGCTGCGTGGTTTTCAGCATTTCCATGATGTCATTGAGATCATCATTGATGTCGATGCCGACCACTTCCGCGCGCGGCACCATGATGTCCTCCACCGTGACCTTGTCCAGATCGAGGATGTTCAGCAGCATGCCGTGACGTCGTCGGGGAATCAGTGAGCCAGCTTCGTAGACTACGGTGCGCAGTTCCTCGGCACTCAACTGCTCTTCCCGGTTGGCGGACTGGCGGACACCGATCAGCTTCAGCAGGCTGTTGGTGATCAGGGCGAGCAGCCAGACCAGCGGGTACAGCAGCTTCAGCAGTGGGATCAGCACCCAGGTGGCCGGGAACGCCACCGTCTCAGGGCGTGTCGCGGCGAGTGTTTTCGGGGTGACCTCTGAAAATACCAGTACGGTCAGGGTGAGCAGACCAGTGGCAATCGCAATGCCGGCATCCCCGTAGATGCGCAACCCAATCACCGTGGCGATCGCTGAAGCCAGGATGTTGACGAAATTATTGCCGATCAGGATGACGCCGATCAGGCGGTCGGTCCGCTCCAATAGTCTGCTGGCCCGCTGCGCGCCCGGGTGGCCCTCCCGCGCCATGTGACGCAGCCGGTAGCGGTTCAGGGACATCATGGCGGTCTCTGAGCCGGAAAAAAATGCAGATAGCAGCAGCAGACCCACGAGTGCCGTGATCAACATGCCCAGGGATACTTCTTCCACTCAGATTTTCTCCAGCACCAGTTCCAGCACCAGTTTGCTGCCGAAATAACCCACCAGCAGCAGGATGCCGCCCCCCAGCGTCCAGTTCACCGCCGTGGATCCCCGCCAGCCGAGTCGATGCCGCCCGAACAGCAGCGCAACGAAAACCACCCAGGCGAGGATGGAAAAGAACATCTTGTGGGCAATGTGCTGGCCGAGCACATCGTCCACGAACAGAAACCCGCTGGCGATTCCCAGCGTCAGCAGAACGACCCCGGCCCAGACCATCTGGAACATCAGGGATTCCATGGTCTGCAGCGGGGGCAGGACCTGGATGATGCCGACCGTTCGCTTGTGGCGCAGGGCGCGTTCCTGCAGCGCCAGCAGGATCGCCTGCATACACGCCATGGTGACCACGCTGTAGGCCAGGATGGACAGGAGGATATGCGCAATCAGGCCGCTGTCGAAATCACTGCGCGGCGCGGCGCTCGCAGGCATCACCAGGCTGGCCAGTACGGCGAGTGCCGCGACAGGAAACAGCAGGACGAACAGGTTTTCCAGCGGGCGGAACGCGCTCGATACGAGAATCAGCAAGGCGGCGGTCAGGCAGACCAGCGAGCTGACCTTGAAAAAGCTGAGGTGGAAGCCTTCCGGCAACAGGATCATGGCGGCCACGCTGGCGGCATGACCGAGCACCGCCACCAATCCCAATGCGAGCACGGGGCCACGCGCCGGAATCCGGTGGCCGGACAGCGTCTGGGCCTGGCGCGC
>JBFKXW010000259.1:0-4635 GCA_041637915.1 Pseudomonadales bacterium
CGCCTGGCGGAAAGCGGCCGCAACCTCTCTGCCTTTTTCCGAAGGCACATCCACCGGCAGCACCCCCAGCCTCGCAGCATCCTCATGCATTGCCGCAATGAAGCGTTCGGTCAGTGCCTCGCAGGGCTCGCCGTTTTCCTGCGCACGCCGGATGATTTTGTCATCAATGTCCGTGATATTGCGCACATACTGCACCTCGTAGCCACACCAGCGCAGGTAACGGGCCACCAGATCAAAGACCACCATGACCCGGGCATGACCGATGTGGCAGAGGTCGTACACCGTCATGCCACAGACATACATGCCTACGCGGCCCGGCTGAATGGGATGAAAGATGGCGGAGCGTCCACCAGCCGTATTATGGATTTTCAGATTGCTCATCGCTTGCTTAACGGGGCGTCAGGATTCAACACCGGCCTGCATCGGCCTGGGTACGGGAGGCGCATTCTCCGCGTATTGCGCACGAATCTCCAGAAACGCCTCGAGGCTGTCGTTGAGCGCATCCACCAGGTCAGGATCAAAATGGACTCCGGCGCCCTTGCGAATCTGTTCCAGCGCCTGCTCATGTGTCCATGCCCGCTTGTAGGGGCGTGCCGTGGTCAATGCGTCGTAGACATCGGCGATGGAAATGATCCGGCCCATGAGGGGAATCTCTTCCCCTTTCAGATTGCGGGGATAGCCGCTGCCATCCCACTTTTCATGGTGCGTCAGCGCGATGATGCGGGCGTTCTCCAGCAGTCCGGGGGCGTGCTTGCCGATGATGCCGGCACCAATCGCCGGATGCTTTTTCATGACTTCCCACTCTTCATCATTGAGTGGGCCCTCCTTCAGCAGCACGCGATCCGGAATCCCGATCTTGCCGATGTCATGCATGGGCGCGGCATCCAGCAGGGTATCTGCCTCCGCCTCCGGTATGCCGGCCGACAACGCCAGGATGCGCGAGTAATGGCTCATCCGGATGACATGCAGCCCGGTCTGGTTGTCGCGATACTCCGCCGCCCGACCCAGCCGACGGATCACCTCCAGACGCGTTTCGTGCAGTTCCTCGGTCTTCGCGCGCACCTGCGCAGCCAGTTCCTGCTGCTGGTCATACAACGCGAGTTGCGTGCGCACCCGTGCGAGCACGATCGGCGCGCTGACCGGCTTGGTGATGTAATCGACGGCACCGAGGTCAAAGCCTTTCTTTTCATCCCGCACTTCACTCATCGCGGTCACAAAAACAATCGGGATATGGCGGGTTCGCACGTCCGACTTGAGCCGCTCGCAGACCTGGTACCCGCTCATGCCTGGCATCATGACGTCGAGCAGAATCAGATCCGGCTCATCCCGCGCGATGACCTTCAGTGCCACCTCGCCGTTGATGGCAACCTTGACGCGATAGCGCGATTCCAGAATGCCGCGCAAAACATCAATATTCTCCGGCGTGTCGTCAACAACCAGGATGGTCTGCAGGTTCTCGTCCGCCGGGCTGCCATCATTCATGGCTGTGTTCAGACTCCGCCGCCGCATCACGCTGTCGCAAAGCGTCGAGTTTCGCACCCGCAGCATCAAAATCATAGTTTTCCACCGCCCGCAGAATCGCGGTCAGCGGCCCCGCAAAGAGACTGCCTGCCTGCCCCTCCACCATTTCCCGCACCAGCGCTTCGGCACGTGAATCGTAGTCCGTCAGCAGCGCGGACAACGCGGACAACTGCGCCGCCAACGCTTCCGGCATCACCTCAGCGGACGGATCCTGGCTGGCCGCGTCGGCGGGCGCCTCGGGTAGCAGCCGGTCCAGATAATTCATCAGTCTCGCATGCACACGATCAAGACGCTGCATCTCCAGCTGTGGCGACTCCCCGGTGCGCAGGCTGGCCTCCAATAGGCCGGCGGCTGTGGCCAGTTCCTCCAGCCCGAGATTGGCGGCGGCCCCTTTCAAGGTATGGACGATGGACTGCATGGTCTCCATGTCGCCCGCCTCCGCGGCCTCCTGCAACTGCTGCGGCGCGTCCCGCTGGCCGTTGCGGAACTTGCCCAGCAATCGCAGGAGCACATCCTCCCGCCCGCCCATGCGGTCGAGGCTGTCAGCCAGGTTCAGACCTGGCACGTTTTCGAGCCGAACCTGCGATGCTGAGGCACCATCGGCTCGGGGCGCTCCACGCGGTGCCAGCGGCGCAGCGGCCTCCCCGCCCCCCGCCCGCACATGGCGCACCAGCGTTGAGAACAGCTGGTTCAGATTGATCGGCTTGCCGACATGATCATCCATGCCCGCCTCACGGCATTTTTCCGCCTCGCCGGCAAGCACATTTGCCGTCATCGCAATGATCGGCAGGCTGGCATGCTGCGGATCACCGCGAATCACCCGCGTGGCTTCATAGCCATCCATGACCGGCATCTGGCAGTCCATCAGCACGGCGTCGTAGCGGTTTGCGGAGACTTTCCTCACGGCCACCTGACCATTTTCCGCCACTTCGACCTGTGCACCAGCCTGTTCCAAGATCTCCCGGGCAACCTCCTGGTTGACGTCATTGTCCTCCACCAGCAGAACGGTGATGCCGGTCAGGTCGAAGGCGGGCTGCGCCTCACTGGTCGACACTTCCGATCGGGACCTGCCCGCCCCGCAGGTATCCATGATCGAATCGAACAGGGTGGAAGGCGTGACAGGCTTGCTGATCGTGAGCCGCACGCCGGCAGCCTCTGCCGCCTCGCGCAGTTCGTTATCGAGGTGTCCGCTCAACATGATCAACGGAACGTCTGCACCCGCGGGCAATGCACGATAGGCCTCGGCCAGCTCCACCCCATTCATACCGGGCATCCGGTAGTCGAGGAGCACCAGGTCGAAATTTGAGCCGTCGCCGGCGAGTTGCAGGGCCCGGCGTCCGGAGGCACTGGTGATCACATCCAGTGAGAAAGATTCCAGGATTTGGCGAATCACTTCGAGCGCGGTGGGATGATCGTCGACCACGAGAATACGCAGGCCATGCAGACTCTGTACCTGTCGGCGATCCCCTGCCGGCTGTTCTTTCTGCAGCCAGCAGGGCACATCGAAATAAAAAGTGGACCCCTCTCCCTCCCTGCTGCGCACCCCGATCGTGCCGCCCATCAATTCAACCAGCTGCTTGGAAATGGCCAGGCCAAGGCCGGTCCCGCCGTACCTCCGTGTAGTGGAAGCATCCGCCTGTGAGAAGGACTGAAACAGGCGGCCACACTGCTCATCGGCCATGCCGATGCCGGTATCCTGCACTTCCACCAGCAGCCGGATCTCCGCATCCGAGCGTTCCTCGGACCGGATCCGTACGATGACCTCCCCTCCTGCCTCCGTGAACTTCAGCGCATTGTTTACCAGGTTCGTACAAACCTGCCCGAGACGCATTGCGTCGCCCACCAGCGCCAGCGGCACATCGGGACCCAGATCGAACAGCAACTCGATGCCTCTCTCATCGGCACGGATGGAAAGCAGGTCCGCCAGACTTTCAAGCACCTCATCCAGCCGGAACGGCACCGACTCCACGTCGAGCTTGCCCGCCTCGATCTTGGAAAAGTCGAGAATGTCATTAATGATGCCGAGGAGGTTATTGGCCGCCCGATCGACCCGTTCCAGGTAGTACTCCTGTTTCGGTGACACGTCGGTCTGCAAGGCCAGGTGGGTCATGCCGATAATCGCGTTCATGGGGGTCCGGATTTCGTGGCTCATGTTCGCCACGAAATCACTCTTGGACTGGCTGGCCTCCTCGGCGACGCGCCGCGCCTCTTCCAGTTCCCGGTGTGTCTCGCGCAGGGTTTCCTCGGACTGCTGTTGCAACCTCAGCATCTCGTTGTACTCGCGCACCAGCAGGCTGAGTTCGTCAGAGCCCTCCAGATTGACCTCGGCCCGCTCACCGGATTCCCGGTAGGACGCCAGCGACGCGCGAATGCGGGACAGTGGCCTGGCAATGGTGATGCGGATGGCCAGGATGGCAACCAGCGTGGAGAACACGATGATCAGAAAGATCAGTGCCGAGAAATAGAGCGCCTGGCGCGGCACGGCGCCACTACCGAGCTCCGACTCCAGAAAAATGACTTCCAGGTCGCCGAGTTTCTGCGGGGTGTCGGCGCCCAGCCGGGTGACGTCGCTGCTCACCTGCAACTGACGTTCCCCGGTATCGCAGCCACGAACATTCTCGATGTGCCAGAAATCCGTTCCGTCGGAGACCCGCGCGCAGATCACCCCACGCTGACTGCCAATTCCCTCCAGCAGCTTTTCAATGGTGGGCTCATCCAGATTCCAGACCGCCTCCTGGAAGGCCGGCGCCTGTGCGCCGACAAACGCCTTGGCGCGGCGCTGGTTTTCCTCGTACCGATAGCTGTCGATCACCGCTGCCAGCGCCACGATAAAAACGGCCGCGATCAGCGCGACGGCGGGCACCACAATCAGGAGGAATTTCGCGTTGACGGAGCGAACCCGGTTCCAGCGATGACGAATCATGCTCATTGGAAAGGCAATCTCCGCGTTTTCAGCTTTGGCTGGGGTCCTTCTCCCGATATTATAGGAACTCGCCCGGAGCTGTCCGGATTCGAATTGTTTATCAGGAATCATTCATGGAAGTCACGCTGAATACGACCTACGGCGCCATCAAGCTGGAACTCGACGCCGAGAAGGCGCCCGGCACCACTCGA
>JBFKXW010000260.1:0-4631 GCA_041637915.1 Pseudomonadales bacterium
CTCCCCGGCCTGTATGTGCACGTTCACGCCGGCAAGGCGCGGGTCGAAACCCAGGCCGGAGAAACTTTGGAGGTCACGGCCGGTCGCACCAGTTATCTGGATCCGGCTGGCCGTTCGGCGATGACCTCCGGCAGTGCACCTGGTTTCATGACCGGGGGAGGCAGTTGCGAGTAACACGATGCCCGGTCCGCCCCACAATCAGCGCGCCAGTCGTTCCGCAAAAAAATCCAGCACCCGCTGGTACGCCTGCTCGGTCCCGCTGCCCGGAGTGGGATCGTAATCGATGGTCAGCACAGAATGTGCCGGGCGGGACAGCTTGCCACGCGCCGGGCTCTGCAATTCAATCCGTTTCATCCGGCTGCCGAAGCAGGATTGCATCTTATCGAACCGCTCGCGGGGACACATCGGGTCTGCCTGGAAGCGCATCGCCAGCAACGGAATATCGTGCCGTTGGGAATCGATCTGTGCGCGCACGACATCCTCCTCGGACAGCCCCAGATCGGCCTTCCACTGCGGGTGCAGAATATTGCCGATGTGTCCCGGCTGCGAAGCTACCGGGGCTGCGCAGGCAGCGTCGATCATCAGGGGGATAACAAATGCGCCGGTCAGGCAGTTGCCAATCGCACCCACCGGCCCGCCGCTGTCTTCCTGCATTCGGCGACAGAGCGCCCGCAGCCACTCCGTAAAGGGCGCGCTCCGACGACGATTCAGCAGGTAGAATTCGCGCCGGATACAGATGCTGGCGACATTCCGCACAATGCGCTCGGGAGCGCCCAGTTTCCCGAACAGGTGCGGCACGTACACCGTATACCCTGCCTCATTCAGTCGCCCTACAAACTGCTGCGACTCTGGCGTAAAGCCGGGCAGTTCCTGCAGGAACAGAACTGAAGGCCGCTGCAGCGGACCACTGCGGTACACCGGATGGCAAATATCGCCAGCGGAAAATTCAAAAGACGGGCATTCGGCGATCTTCGGCATGGGCGGTTCCCCGGCACGACAAGGCCTCATGGTAAGGAAATTTAGGTTCCATGGCTGCAGCGCATATAATGCGCCTTCGTTTACCGCCCAGAGCAGGCAGTCGCGCATGAGCAGTAGCAATCCGTCCGGACACAACTTCCTGCGAGGAATCATTCAGGAGGACATCGACGCCGGGCGCCTCCAGGGGGCACCGGTCACGAGATTCCCGCCGGAACCCAATGGCTACCTGCATATCGGGCACGCCAAATCCATCTGCCTCAACTTCGGGCTCGCCGAGCATTTTGGCGGCCAGTGCCACCTGCGCTTTGATGACACCAATCCGGACAAGGAAGAGCAGGAGTACATCGATGCCATCCTCGCGGACGTACGCTGGCTCGGCTACCAGTGGGCGGGCGAAGTCCGCCATGCTTCTGATTACTTCGACACGCTCTGCGAATACGCCCTGCACCTGATTCGCGAGGGCCTTGCCTACGTCTGTCATCTGTCCCCGGAGGAGGCACGCAGCCACCGCGGCACATTGACCGAACCGGGCACGAACAGCCCCTACCGGGATCGCAGTGTGGCGGAAAACCTCGAACTGTTTGAGCAGATGCGCAGTGGCGCACTGGATGAAGGAGTTTGCGTGCTGCGCGCGAAGATCGACATGGCCGCCGGCAACATGAACCTGCGGGATCCAATCATTTACCGGATCCGGAAAGCCGCGCACCACCAGACCGGCGACACATGGTGCATTTACCCCACCTATGACTTCTCGCATGGGCAGTCCGATGCGATCGAGGGCATCACCCACTCGATCTGCACACTGGAGTTCGAGGATCACCGGCCGCTTTACAACTGGTTCATCGAGCACCTGCCAGTGCCGCACAAGCCCCGTCAGTACGAGTTCGCCCGGCTCAACCTGAACCACACCGTCACCAGCAAGCGCAAGCTGAAACGACTGGTCGACGAGGGCCATGTGGACCATTGGGGCGACCCGCGCATGCCCACCCTGCTGGGGATGCGGCGTCGCGGCTTCACGCCCTCCTCCATCCGGAAGTTCTGCGAGATGGTGGGGGTCGCCCGCGCCAACAGCGTGGTGGATGTCGGCATGCTGGAACACGCGATCCGTGATGACCTCAACATGACCGCGCCGCGCGCGATGTGCGTACTGGATCCGCTGAAAATCGTGATCACCAACTACCCGGAAGACCGGGTCGAAGAACTCACCGCACCGGGCCACCCCGACACCGAAGGGTTTGCGGATCGCATCCTGCCCTTTTCTCGCGAGGTATATATCGAGCGGGAGGATTTCCGTGAATCGGCCAACAAGAAGTACAAGCGGCTGGTGCTTGGCAAGAAGGTGCGCCTGCGCCACGCCTACGTACTCACGGCGGAGGACGTCGTGAAGGATGCTGACGGCGAGATCACCGAAGTGCACTGCAGCTATGACCCGGACACACATGGTCAGGATCCGGCGGACGGCGTAAAACCCAAAGGGGTGATTCACTGGGTCTCCGCTTCCCATGGGAGACAGGCGACGGTGCGTTTGTACGACCGCCTCTTCCTCCACGAGTCACCGGATGCCGGCGATACAGATTTTGTGGAGCACCTGAATCCGGAGTCCCTGCGGGTGCTGGCCAACTGCTGGATCGAACCCGGCCTCGCGGACGCCGCGCCGGAGAGCAGCTACCAGTTCGAGCGCCAGGGATATTTCGTGGCGGACCGGTTCGATCACAGGCCCGACGCTCCCGTGTTCAACCGCACGGTCGGGCTGAAGGACAGCTGGGCGAAGATTGAGGCCAGGGAGCAGGCACAGTCTTAGCGGCTGGTGCCGGCCTGCCAGCCGGCAACGCAGCGCGCCACTCTCTGCAAGTTCGGTTACCGGCAGGATCGGCCCCGGGCGCGGTGGAACCCGTGCTGACGATGCACTGAGATGCTCAAAGACGATCACCACGCATTTTCAGGACATGCGCCTGCAGGTTGGACGCATTGGCCGCTTCTGGCGGAATCGGATCGCCCGCGATCAGTTCAATGTGCGACCGGAACCTGCGGGGCAGTTTCGCCATGGCCGGCCCGTCCCGACGACTGAAAAAACTGCCCCAGAGACCGCGGAGTGCCATCGGCACCACCGGCACCGGGTCCCGCTGGATGATCTTCTCCACACCCGGCCGGAAATTCGCCATCTCCCCGTCGCCGGTCAGCCCACCTTCCGGGAAGATCATCACCACCTCGCCCTCCTTCAGCGCCTTCGAGACCTTGTCGAACGCCTGTTCCATCATGTGCGGATCTTCCTTGATGCCGGCAATCGGAATGGCCTTCACCGTACGGAAAAACCAGGACAGCAGCGGAATCTGGAAAATCTTGTAGTACATCACGAAGCGCACCGGCCGGCGCACGCTGCCGCCGACAATCAACGCATCGACAAAGCTGACGTGGTTACACACCAGCACGCAGGGCCCTTCATCGGGAATTTTTTCCAGGCCGCGTGAATCGAGTTTGTACATCGTGTGCATCAGCATCCAGATCAGGAAGCGAACCAGGAATTCCGGCACCAGGTTGTAGATGAACAACGCCACCGCCGCATTGAACAGCGCTGTCACCAGGAACAACTGCGGAATATTCAGGCCCGCTTTCAGCAGAGCAATTGCGACGATCGCCGAGGCCACCATAAACGCCGCATTGAGAATGTTGTTGCAGGCGATGATGCGGGACCGGTGACTCTCCTCGCTGCGCTGCTGCACGAGAGCATACAACGGCACGATATAGAAACCGCCGAAAGCGCCCAGCATGATGACGTCGAACACGACCCGCCAGCCAAATGGCTGGGAAAGAAAGCCGCCCACGCCTGCCAGTTCACCACCCGCAAGACCCGGCACCGCAAGATACAGGTCGATGCTGAACAGGGTCATCCCGATCGATCCGAAGGGCACCAGCCCGATTTCGACTTTGTGTCCCGACAGCCGCTCACACAGCATGGAGCCAACCCCAACCCCCAGGGAAAACAAGGTCAGCAGCAGCGTGACGACCGCTTCGTTCCCACCGAGATTCTCCTTGGTGTAGACCGGCAACTGCGTCAGGTAGGTGGCGCCGAAAAACCAGAACCAGGAAATCCCCAGAATGGACAGGAACACCACCTGATTGCCGTAAGCGAAACGGATGTTGCGGACCGTCTCCGTCACCGGGTTCCAGTTGATGACCAGCTTCGGATCACTCGGCGGGGCCGCCGGAATGCCCAGGCTGGCCAGAAAGCCCAGCACTGCGATCAGCACAATCGCACCGGACACCAGGTATACACCGTACTCCGGCACGCCGATCAACAGGCCGCCGGCCATGGTCCCCAGCAGGATGGCGAGAAAGGTGCCTGTTTCCACCAGCCCGTTGCCACCGACCAGTTCACTCTCGGCCAGGTGCTGAGGCAGGATGCCGTACTTGGCCGGACCAAACAGCGCGGATTGCGTACCCATCAGGAACAGGGCCGCCAGCAGGATGGGCAGGCTTTTCGCCAGGAAGCCGGTCACTGCGATCGCCATGATGGCGATCTCCAGCGCTTTCACCAGGCGAATCAGCCGGGATTTGTCGTACTTGTCAGCAAACTGCCCGAAGCTCGCGGAAAACAGAAAGAAGGGCAGGATGAACAGGGCTGCGGCGAGATTGACCAGCAGGCTGGGGTCTGC
>JBFKXW010000261.1:0-4616 GCA_041637915.1 Pseudomonadales bacterium
CCAATCATGATGCCATCCATGGGCAACTGCCCACTGTGATTGGCGATGACCAACGCCCGGCCCGTCGCCGGCACATGCTGCAGTCCGTGTGCCTCCACGCGGAAATAATGGTCATAAAGCCACTTGGCAATGCTCAGACCGACCTTGGAGCCTTCCTTGCTGTACCCCCATGGATCCCAGCCAAATTCACCCACCGGATGCGGCATGCTGTCGACATGCGCGTTGATATCATCCGAAACCAGAATTTTGCGAAGCAGTTGTCCGATCATGCGCCTGGCCACCTTTCCTGCTGATTCGATCAACGGGGGGACAGAATACACCCTGCCACCGGGGGATCACCATCTACGTTGCCCGGCAAGCCCCTTATAATCGTCGCTGCCCCCTTACTCCGGCCCCTGTGATTCATGCCTGATTCCGCCCCATGGACTGTGCAGACCGCCGACCTCACCTGGCAGGAAGATCTACCCGGTGACCCGGCGAGCGGCGATATATTTTTCTCACGAGAGGATGGTCCTGCAGAAACAGAATGTGTGTTCCTGCACGGCAACCGACTGTCGGAACGCTGGGCACAACTGCCGCCGGAGCGCCCCGGCGTATTCGTGGTTGCGGAAACCGGCTTTGGCAGTGGTCTGAACTTTCTGCTGACCTGGGACCTGTTTCTCCGCACGGCGCCACCCAGCTGGCAATTGCACTACATCTCGGTCGAGCACCGTCCGTGGCAGCGCGAAGATCTGGCCCGTGCACACGCACACTGGCCCACCCTGCAAGCGTGCTCACAGGCACTCCTTGCTGCATGGCCCCTCCCACTCCGCGGGCCGCA
This sequence comes from Pseudomonadales bacterium, assembly GCA_041637915.1. Classification (GTDB taxonomy): domain Bacteria; phylum Pseudomonadota; class Gammaproteobacteria; order Pseudomonadales; family JBFGWM01; genus JBFJWR01. The sequence goes on from JBFKXW010000261.1 coordinate 821, forward strand.
CCGACTGCATCTGGCGGGGGATCGGGTTCGGCTGACCCTGCTCTTTGATGAAGCGCTCCCGGCCCTGCAGGGCCTGCAGGGCGAAGTGCATGCCTGGTTTCTGGATGGGTTCGCCCCCGCACGCAATCAATCGATCTGGCGCACGGCTGTATTGCAGGAAATTGCCCGGCTTTCGATCCCGGGCACCACACTGGCGACCTACACGGCGGCCGGAGCAGTCCGGAATGGCCTGCAGGGCGTCGGTTTCCACATCGAACGCAAAACCGGCTTTGCCGGGAAGCGTCACCGGGTGGAGGGCATCATGCCGGGTGCTGCACGCGCACGGCCCGGGCCGCGGCCGACCCGCGCGGTGATCGTCGGCGCGGGCTTTGCCGGTGTTTGCGTCGCCGGTGCGCTGGCAAGACGTGGCCTCGCTGTGCAGCTGTTGGATGCAGCCGAGTCGCCTGCATCCGGCGCATCGGGTGTCCCACAGGCGGTTCAGTACCTGAAACTCAGCGGTGCCTGTTCCGATGTGGCACGCCTGCAGCTGCAGGCGCTGCTCTATGCCAGCACCGACACCGGCGCTGTCGTGCTGCCGACGTCGACATTGCGCGGCATTCTGCAGCTGGGAGACGCCACGCAAGTGCAACGCTGGCACAGCCTGTCCACCCTGCCCCCGGCCCTGTTGCAACGGGTGGACGTGGATCAGGCAAGCGCGCTCGCCGGGATGCCGCTGGAACGCGGCGGGCTATGGTTTCCCGGCGCATTCACGGTACCGGGTGTGGATTTTTGCGAAGCTCAGTTGGCGCGCTGGCAGATTCCTCTTCAGGGTGGCCGAACGGTCACCCGCGTGACGCATACGGGAGATGCCTGGAGACTGGATCTAGGGGGGGATTCTGCTGCCATCGAGGCAGATGTCCTCATCGCCTGTACGGGTGTCGGGATGCCGGCTGGGGCCAGCCTGACGGGCCTGCCGGTGCGCAGTATCCGGGGGCAACTGTCGCACCTGCATGACCAGAACGGCGCCTTGCCACGCTGCACCATCACGGGCGCCGGCCATGTCATCCCGGTGACAGACCATGCTTTTTTCGCTGGCTCCAGCTACGCGCACGACGAGGTGTCGCTGCACCGCAGCAGTGAGGACGACCAGCACAACCGGAATCGCGCGGCAGAACTGCTTGGGCGCGAGCGCGGGAAACTGGAGATTCTTGGCGCCTGGGCCGGCCTGCGTGCAGCCGGGCCGGATCACCTGCCTGCCGCAGGTGCACTCCCCGGGGAAGCGCAGCGGTACACCTTGTGCGGGCTGCGCTCCCGCGGGCTCCTGTACAGCCCCCTGCTGGCCGAGTCGATCGCATCGGAACTCTGTGGTGAGCCGGTACCGCTCACGCGCTCGCAGTGGCAGATGTTGCGGCCCGCACGCTGGCTGCCGGATCGGCGGCCCCGGAATCCGCCGCGCCAGAAATAGGGACGCTCAGGGGCCCGGGCGTGGGTACCATTTTCCTGCATCAAATTCAGACCGTGATCAATTCATCCCGCAATGCCTCACAGCGGAACGCGATAGAACGGGACGTGGGCGGCAGGATGGAGTGATTCCGCACTGGCTGCCGGCTGTCGATCTCGCGCTCTTCCTCCAGCATCAGGCGCTCGTATCCGCAGACAGGCAGTTCCATCATCCGCACATCCGCGCCCACACGAAACAGGGCGACCACCACCTGACTGCGCTGCTGACGTTACGCCGCGTAACCCGCTGTCCGTGGAATTGCCTCGCCGAACGCGGGGTCCGAGTAATTCTGGAACGCTCCGCCCGCACCGGCCACGCCAGCGCGGCCATCATCACCAGGAAAACCCGGGTGACCAGCGCCCGCAGGCATGCATTCACATCGCGTTGATGACACCGGCCGCACCCCATCAATCACTCGCCGTTTCCGAACGGTTTGAGAAATTTAAGCGTCATGCGGTCACTCTCGCCGATCTGCAGGTATTCCCTGCGGTTCTCGTCGCCACCGCGCAGTGCCGGCGGCAGGGACCATACCCCGTTGGGGTAGCGTTTGCGGTCGCGCGGATTGGCATTGATCTCCGCCCCTTCCAGAAACTGAAAGCCGGCACGCTGGGCAACCTCCACCACATACTGTTCCGTGACATAACCACTGCGCACCATCCCGGCCCGGGACCGGCCGGGCGGCGCGCGGTGCTCAACCACACCCAGCAGTCCACCGGGACGCAGCGCGTCATACATGGCCTGAAAGACGGCGTCCTCCGTGCCGGACTTCATCCAGTTGTGCACGTTGCGAAACGTATAGACGCGGTCCGCAGAACCGGGCGGCGCGATGGACACCGCTTCCGGGGGACTCAGGGTAGTGACACGCACCGAGCCATACACGTCCGGGCGCGCCTGGATTTTGGATTCAAAGAAGCGCCGGTACTCACGCCGGAACTCCGACCCGGCAACGGGCGAGAAATGCGCTGCGTACAGAACCCCATGTTCCCGCAGGACCGGTGCGAGAACTTCCGTGTACCAGCCGGCCGCCGGCCAGATTTCCACCACCGTGTGGTGGGGCTGTAACTCCAGGAACTGGAGGGTCTTCAGTGGATTGCGGTACCGGTCCCGCAATACATTCTCGGGCAGGCGGTGATTGCCCGCCATGGCGGTAGCCAGCGCCGCGGCCGGGCCCGGGGGCTGCGCGGCCACTCCAAACGGTGCCCAGAAGCAACTGAGCCCTATCAAGCAAGCGACGACTACGCGGCGATCTGCCATCATGGTGCCTGAGACTCCTGATCGGTCGAACATTTCCCTTCCCAAAGCCTAGCGGATTTCACCATGCCTGCAGAACCCAACGTTCCCACTCTCCGGATGATCCTGCTGGCAACCATGCTGTGTGGCACCAGCGGCTGTTTCTGGGTGGCCGTGGGCGGCGCAGGCGCTGGCGGGTATTACGTCGGCCAGGATGAACGCAGCGTGGCGCAGATCACCCGGGACGCGGCGATCACCACGGAGTTGAATGGCCGACTGGTGCAGGATCGCGAGATCAGGGCACTGCAGATTGATGTGGACACCCGCAATGGCGTGGTGCGCCTGACCGGGCGCGTACCCAACGCAGCGGCAAGGACACGGGCGATTGGTTACGCCCGTGCCATTCAGGGGGTGCGGGAAGTGCTCTCCGACCTGCAGGTCGCGGCCGAATAACGAAGGACCACGAAGGGCGCGAGGTGCCTAGCCGAAGAACGGCCCACGGACCTCATAGGTGATACCACGATTCCCGGGGACGGTCAGGCAGGTCATGGATTCCGGCTGGCCCGGCACACCGATCGGGATTCCCTTCAGCCCCGGTCCCGGTCCCCGCTGGGAACTGAAGTAAAGACGCGAGCCGTCCGGACTGAAGGCCTGTCCGGCCAGCTCACTGCGCCCCTGACCGACGACCTGCAGTAGCGGGAACATGTGCCCGTCCGGGCGGATGGCGAGCAGGCGCATCTCTCCCGACTCCTCCGCCGCCAGCACCGTACCATCCGCCGCCACCAGCAGGTTGTCGATCTCCTCGACAAAGATCGCCGGCTTGGCATTACGGTCATACACCACCCGGACCTCCTGCCGCAGCAGGTCAAATGCCCATACCCGACCATCCTTCTTGGTGGCGAGGTACAGTGTGTCCTGGTGCAGCCACAGCCCCTCTCCACCACGAAACCGGGTGGCAGAAACCTGTTTTCGGCAGGGATTCCGCACGCCTCCGTCCGGTTCCGGTACGCGTATCCAGTCGAGCTTCCAGGCAGCGGTGCCGGGCCGCGGTTCCAGCACTGCAGCCTCCAGGGTGCCGGCAGACAG
>JBFKXW010000262.1:0-4615 GCA_041637915.1 Pseudomonadales bacterium
GGGTGGTAATCGCTTTGATAGGGCAACAGGGCATACAGCGGATCCGGGTACACACCAATTCCGATGCACAGGAACGCAACAAACCCCATCGCCAGCAGCATGCTACGTGGCGCTTCTGCCACCCGCAGCCCCCGGTCATGTGCAAAGAAACTGAAGAACGGCACCTTGATGCCGGAATGGTCCATGACGCCGGCAGAGGCAAACAGCAACGCGACCCACAACAGGGCGTGCCCCTCATAGGCGGCCGCGGACAGAATCATTGATTTCGTGACGAATCCTGAAAACAGCGGGAATGCGGAAATCGATGCGGAGGCGATGATACAAAAGCGCGCAGTCCAGGGCATCGAACGATACAAACCGCCCAGATCGCTGGCGCGACAGTGCCCGACCCGGTATACCACCGCGCCCATGGCCATGAACAACAAGGCCTTATAAAGAATATGAGCAAAAGCATGCGCCGCAGCACCATCCAGCGCCAGCTGGGTCCCGATGCCGATGCCGGCCACCATGAAGCCCAACTGGTTGTTCAGGCTGTAGGCAAGCACCTTGCGCAGGTCATTTTCCAGTACCGCAAAGAAAATGGGGAACAGCGTCATGATCGCGCCGATCCACATCAGGCACTCCGTGCCGGCGTATCCCCGGGCCAGTGCATAGACCGCCAGTTTTGTGGTGAATGCGGACAATAATACGGTGCCCGCCGCCGACGCACGGGGATAGGCATCCTGTAACCAGTTGTGCAGCAGCGGGAACGCACACTTGATGCCAAATGCGAGCAGAATCAACAGTCCACCGGGCGCATCCAGGCCGATGTGACCGAACTGCAATGACCCGGTGGACAGGAAATACTGTGCGGCACCGGCCAGCAGGAGCAAACCCGACAGAATCTGGATGATCAGGTAGCGCAGCACCGGCACCGAAGGATCCTGCTCCTTCGACTGCCGGTGCCAGACGATAAACGCCGAGGCAATCGCTGTTGCTTCCCAGTAGAGAAACAGCGTCAGCAAGTCTCCCGCCAGCACGGCAGCAACCGCAGCGCCTGCGTAGATCAGGCCGGCCGACTGGACACGGCGCTCGCCTTCCGCCAGTGCATAGACCAAGCCTGCAGCCGCAGCGATCAGGAAAATCAGGCTGAACAGGAAGCTCAGCCGATCCAGACGCACCGGTTCCAGCACGAAGCCCATCCAGGGCACTGAGATCGTCAGACCTTCCGGCATCTGCCAGAGCAGCCCAATGGCGAGCACCGGCACGGCCACACTCACTGCCCCGCGCACTGTGCGTGGCAATACCAGGCACACCACGCCGGCCAGCATCAGCAGCAGCCCGGGGTGTCCCAGGCTCATCCAGAACCAGGCGTCAGTCGCCATAGTAGTCCTCCGGCCGGTGCAGCCAGCGGCGCAGGGATTTGGCGCCCAAAACGATGCAGCAGTAGGCAATAAAACCGAAAAAGGCGTGAAAACCGGGCACTGCGGAAAATTCGAACGCCGCATGCCGGTGCACGAAAAACTCTCCGACCACGCAGAGAACCGCGAGCACGACCACGATGCGGGTTGCCGTGCGCGCAGCGCCGGATGCCGATTCGCTCATGGCGCCCCTCCGAACTGCAGAACCAGTTGCAACGTAATGGTTTCGCTGGCAAAGAACAGCGCGATACAGCCAGCGGCAGTAATGAGCAACGGAACCACACAGGCCCACGGCGCTTCCTTCAGACCAGTGGTATCACCCGGACGGCCAAATGCACGCATCGGGATCGGGAGCAGGTAGGCAATGTTGAGCACTGTGCTGGCCGCCAGCACCAGGATGATCCAGCCCATGCCGGATTCCAGCGCTGCAAGACTCAGCCACCACTTGGTCCAGGCGCCACCCAGCGGTGGCAAACCAATGACCGACAACGCGGCAATGGAAAAAGCCAGGAAGGTCCACGGCATCGCCCGACCGAGTCCGTCCAGTTCCGAAACACGGGTGCGATGCACGGCCGTGTAAATCGCACCCGCGCAGAAAAACAGCGTGATCTTGCCACAGGCATGCATGAGAATTTGCACTGCACCGCCCAATGCGGCCAGCGGCACGGCGATGGCCGCTGCGAGCGTGACGTAGGCGAGCTGGCTCACCGTCGAGTACGCAAGCCGATGCTTGATATTGTCCTTGAAGAGCGCCACGCAGGAAGCCGCCACCAGGCTGAACGCGGCGATCCACAGCACCGGCATGCTGGCGCCGGTGGTATTCAGGGTATCCAGTCCGAAGGTGTACACACTTAGTTTGAGCACCACGAATACACCCGCCTTGACCACCGCCACGGCATGCAGCAACGCGCTGACCGGTGTCGGCGCCACCATCGCCGCAGGTAGCCAGAGATGCAGGGGCATCAGGGCAGCCTTGCCAACGCCGAACACCATGACGGTGTACAGCACGGTCAGCTCCATCGCCCCAAGGCCGGAGTTCGCCAGCAGTCCGCCGGCAACAAAGTCCAGGCTGCCAGCGTGATGATGCACATAGATGATGGCCGGAAGCAGCAAACCAATCGAGCTGCCCAGCAAATAGCCGAGGTAGGTGCGCCCACCGGCGCGCGCCTGCGCATCCCCCTTGTGGGTGACCAGTGGCCATGTGGCCAGACTCAGCACTTCGTAGCCGATAAACATCGTCAGCAGGTTGCCGGACAGCGCGATCCACTGTGCTGCCGCAATCGAAATCGCGAAACAGGTAAAGAAACGGGTCTGGTTCTTCTCGCCATTGCCCCGCATGTACCCGAGCGCGTACAGCGTGGTGATCGGCCAGAGCGTCGCCGCAATCTGTGCGAACAGCAAGCCCAGCGGCTCCAGTTCAAACCGGATGGAAAGCTCGTCAGTGAAGGCAAACAGTTCCACTGGCTGTGCAGCCGCGCCCGACCAGTACGGCAACAACGCGAGTGCCGTCGCCACGCCGAATACGATGGCCATGCCCTCCCGCAGGTTCGGCTGATTGCGGAACACTGGCACCAGCATCGCGGCCAGCAGGGGCAGCACGACCGGCAGCAGCAACTGGTACTCAGCCATGAACAACCCTCGCCGCCGCCTGCGCAATGGTCAGAAGCGGCTCGGCATGGATGCCGAAAAATACAACCGCCGCAGCAAAGGACAGGGCGACTGCTCCAGGCAGGCGCGCGCCATCGCCGTGCAGGGCGGGCTCGTGATCCTCTGCTGTGGGCTTTTGCAGCATGGGTTCCAGCAACCGCACAACGTACACAATGGTCAGCAGCGACGCTGCGACGAGCACACCGACATCCATCAGGTGACCAGCGTGCCAGGCACTGCTGATGACATGCCACTTGCTGACAAAGCCCGCCGTCAGCGGCACACCGACCAGCGCCAGCGCGCCGACCAGGAAGCAGACAAACAGGCCGGGCATACGCCAGGCCAGCCCCACCACGGCACTCAGTCGATCATCGCCGCCGCTGCGCAGCAGCGCGCAGACGGCGATAAACAGTCCGCCCTTCACCAGTGCATGCACGAGAAACTGCAGATAGGCAGCCGTCAGCCCCGGCTCGCTGAACAGGCTGATCCCGTACACAATGTAGGCAAGCTGCGCGATACTGGAATACGCCAGCATCAAGCGGATGCGGGTCTGGTATGCCGCGGCCGCCGCGCCGTACATCACCGCCACCAGCGCCATCACGCGCAGCAGGCCATCGACCCCAAACTGAATAATCCAGGTCACCCCGATCACCGCCACGGCAAACCGGAGCAAGGCATAGATAGCCACCTTGGTGGCCGCGGCTGCGAGGAACACGCCGACAAAATCCGGCGCGTGGTGGTACACATTCGGCAACCACTGGTGCAGCGGAAACAGTGCGCTTTTCAACGCGAAGCCGAGCAACAGAAATCCGGTGGCGGTGAGCAGGACGCCCGGGTAGTCCGTCACAGCGAGCCGTGTGAGCAGGTCTGCCATGTTCAGGGTCCCGGTGATCTGGTACAGCATGCCCACGCCCAGCAATACAAAACTGCCGCCCAACGTGCCGAGAATCAGGTACTGGAACGATGCCAGCAACGCCGTGCGACGCGGCCCGCAGGCGACCAACGCGTAGGTCGCCAGTGAGGAAATTTCCAGGAACACAAAAACGTTGAAGGCATCGGCGGTTGCCACGATCCCCGACAACCCCGACTGGCAGAGCAGCAGCAGTGCGTACACGAGTGTCCGCTGCGCCGTCGACAGGTGCGGCATGGCGCCCGGCCCGGCCAGCACCAGGGCGACCAGCGCAGACAACGAGACAATCAGCAGAATCGGCGCATTGACCGAGTCAATCAGTAATTCGATTCCGACCGGCGGCGCCCAGCCACCCATGGCATAGCGCAGCACGGTGCCGTCCAGCGTGGTCGTCAACAAAGACACCGACAGCGCAGCGGAGGCCACCGCGGTGATCAGGCTCAGCAGCCAGGCCCAACGCGCCTGACCCAACAACACGGCCAAAGGCGCCGCGACCAGTGGCAGCAGCACCGGAAGCGCAGGCACATGAGTCATTCGTCATGTTCCTTGTCGAGGATTTCATCCTCCAGCGTGGTGCCATACGCCTCGAAAATCCGCACGATAAGCGCCAGCCCAACCGCGGTGGTGGCAATACCGACCACGATCGCTGTCAGGATGA
>JBFKXW010000263.1:0-4566 GCA_041637915.1 Pseudomonadales bacterium
AGGTCTTCGATGAACTTGGCCCGCCCCTTGTCCGTGTTCTCTCCAAAGACCGTCAGCGTGCGCTTGTACTCACCCGCGGTCAGCACTTCGAAGTCAATGTCGTTGCGTTGCAGGAGGCGATGAAAATTCGGGATCTGCGCAACCACACCGATGGAACCCAGGATCGCAAAGGGTGCGGCGACAATGCGCTCAGCCACACAGGCCATCATGTACCCCCCGCTCGCTGCGACCTTGTCCACGCAGGCAACCAGCGTGATGCCGGCATCCCGGATGCGCTGTAGTTGCGAAGCCGCCAGTCCGTACCCATGGACCACACCGCCGGGGCTCTCCAGACGCACCACCACTTCGTCACCGGACTGCGCAATGCTCAGCACCGACGTCACGGCCTCGCGCAGGCCACTGACCGCGCTGGCGCGGATATCACCATGAAAATCCAGCACGAAGGTTCGCCCGCGCGGCGCTTTCTCCGCACCACTTTTCTGGGCCTTTTCCAGATCCTTGTGACGCTGCTTCTCTTCCTTTTTCCATTGTTTGACCTGCTGCTTATAGGCAGCCGGTTCCAGCACGGCCTCGCGCATGGCCCAGAGACGGTTGTCATATTCCTCGTTGATGCGGCGAATCTCGACATGGCCGTCCCGTGACCCACGGTTCCGCTGCGCCATGCTCGCGACCGAGCCAGCAATCACCAGGAAGGCGATCACCACGGTCAGCGTTTTGGCCAGAAACAGGCCGTACTCATTCAGGAATTCCATCATGTTCGGGTGGCGCCCCTTGCTGCGCGTCAGATTATCGGTGGGCAAGCATACCTGAATCAGCGCGGACACTCATGAGCACACGCGCCAAGCCTCATGCAGTTGCGTACACTATGTCTGATCCCCTCGCGGCCTCGACAGTGAAAAACGGCGACCCTCCCCAGCTCTCACGCATCAAGACCGGCAGTTTCGAACGCCGCCTGAGCCTGACCCGTGCCGGACTGTTCGCAGGGACCCGCATGGCCGGCTCGTCGATCGCGAACCTGTTTACAAAGGCTGAGACCAAGGCAGAGAAGCGCCGCGAGCGGGCCGGACGCGAAGCACACTATCTGGCGGACGAGCTGGGCAAGCTCAAAGGCAGCGTGGTGAAGATCGGCCAGATGATGGCCATCTATGGAGAACACTTCCTGTCCCCGGAGGTAACAGCAGCGCTGCATACCCTGGAGGACCGGACCACCGCGCTCGCGTGGCCCGTCATTGAGCACGTCCTGCTGGAAGAACTCGGTGCGGAGCGTTTGCAGGAGCTGGTGATTGAGGAAACGCCGATCGCCTGTGCATCGCTGGCCCAGGTCCACCGGGCACGTCACCGGGAGGATGACCTCGAGATCTGCCTGAAAGTGCAGTACCCCGGTGTCGCCGCCGCGATTGATTCCGATCTGGCCGCCGTGGCACAACTCCTGCGCATGGCCAAAGTGGTCACTGCGGGTCGGGATTTTGATGGCTGGCTGGAAGAGGTGCGTCACATGATGCACCGGGAGGTCGATTACCAGATGGAAGCCGCCACGACAGAACACTTCCGTTCCCTGTTGGCGGGCGACGACCGGTTCATCGTGCCGCGCGTACTTTCGCGCTTCTCCACACCGCGCATTCTGGCGACTACCTTTGAACCGGGCTACGGCCTGTCCGCCGACCCGGTCCAGCAATTACCGCTGGAGCGGCGGAACCGGCTCGGCATGGCTGGCCTGGAGCTGTTTCTGCTGGAACTGTTCCGTTGGGGGGAAATGCAGACCGACCCGAACTTCGGCAATTATCGTATCCGCCTTGCGGAGAACGAACAGGAACAGGATCGCATCGTGTTACTCGACTTCGGCGCGGTGCAGGAATTTCCTGACGCTTTTCTGACACCGCTGCGACAGATGGTCCGGGCCACCTATGAGCAGGATCTGGACGGTGTCCTGCAGGGTGGTTTTGATCTGCGCTTCATGCGGCCACACTGGCCACGCGAGGTGTCCGAGGAATTTGCACGCACCTGCATGCAGTGCCTTGAGCCACTGGCGCGGGAGTCCAATCCGCCCGCACACGCGCTGAATGCAGCGGGGGCCTACCGATGGCGGCAGAGCGATTTGCCGACCCGTGTGGCGCGACAGGCCGCGCATTCAGCCCTCAACCGTCACTTCCAGGTTCCGCCCCGGGAATTCGTCTTTCTCAACCGCAAGCTGATCGGCGTCTATACCTTTATTGCCGTGCTGGGCACCGAGTACAACGGCCAGCACGTGCTGGAAAAGTATCTTTACCCATCATAGTTTTCCGGCCCTGTCGAGTTTTCACACGACATGCTTTCGTGCCTACACTGCTGAAAACACAGGATTCCGCCGGCCGCAGTTCGCCAGGGGGAACGCAAAGCAGGACGAGGGAAACATGCACGAACTACTGACCCTTTCGGCCCGGGAGATCGCCCGCCGAATCCGCATGCGCGAGATCACCTCACGGGAAGCTGTCGAAATTCATATCCGTCACGCGGAGCGCGTGAACCCAACCATCAATGCCATCGTGCAGGATCGCTTCACCGCCGCCCGCGAGGAAGCTGACCGCGCCGATGAACAGGTCGCTGCCGCGCAGGAACCGTCGTCCCTGCCGCCACTCCATGGCGTACCCTGCACGATCAAGGAGAACTTCGCCTTTGCCGGCATGCCGAACACGTCCGGACTGGTTTCCCGACGTGGCATGATCGCCGAAAAGGATTGCACTACGGTTTCCCGCTTGCGTGATGCCGGCGCCATTCCCCTGGGTGTCACCAACATCCCGGAACTGTGCATGTGGGTGGAGTCCCACAATCGCGTTTACGGGCGCAGCCGGAATCCGTACAACCCGCAGCACATCGTCGGCGGGAGTTCCGGGGGTGAAGGCGCGATCATCGGTTCCGGCGCCTCCCCGTTCGGTCTCGGCGGAGACGTCGCCGGTTCCATTCGCCTGCCGGCCTTTTTCAACGGCGTGTTCGGTCACAAGCCGACCGGCAGCCTCGTGCCCACCAGCGGACAGCATCCGCCCACCGAAGGCCGCATTCAGCATTACTGCACCGTCGGGCCGCTGGCCCGTAAGGCGGAGGATCTCATGCCGTTGTTGCGCATCCTCGCCGGCCCAGACGGCCAGGACACCGAGTGTCGCGCCATGCAGCTGGGTGACCCGGAAGACCTGCGCATGGAGAGCATGAACGTACTGTGTGTACCAGAAAATGGCCTTCGATCGGTGTCTCCCGAGATGTCGGCCGCCCTGCTTCGCGCTGCGAATGGCCTGCAGGAATCCGGCGCGAGCGTGCGCGGGCGCAAGTTCCGGCGACTGCGTTATTCGTTCAACATCTGGGCCAGCATGCTGCATCAGGCCAGCGAAACGGCCTTCAGCACGCACCTGGGGAATGGCGAGAGGGTTCGCCTGGGCACGGAGACCATCAAATGGCTGACGCGTCGCTCTGCGCACACACTGCCGTCTCTGAGTCTCGCCCTGCTGGAACGCCTGCCCATGCCACACGGGCGTTTCATCGAGACCGGCCGGAAACTGGAAGCCGAACTGCTGGAGGCGCTGGGCGATGATGGCGTGATGCTTTTTCCCAGTTCGACGGTTGCGGCGCCGCGTCACCTGGAACCCATGCGCACCCCGCTGGACTATGCCTACATGGGGATCATCAATGTATTCGGCATGCCCTCCACGCAGGTGCCGATGGGGCTGGACCGCAACGGCCTGCCACTCGGCGTACAGGTCATCAGTGCGCCCGGCAATGACCACCTGACCATCGGTGTCGCCATGCAGCTGGAGCGGATCTTCGGCGGCTGGATTCCACCCTGGCGCGCATCCGAGCAGGCAGTCGGCACACTATCGGCGCGCAGGAAACGCGCGGTCGGGTCAGATTTGCCCAGGGCGGCCCGGCTGTTTCGCGGCCTGGCGCGCGCCTGACAGCGACCTGCGCCGCGCGAGCGGGCGCAGGACCACCGGTGTAGTGCCTGCCAGCCAGATCAGGAAAGGCCGGTGGCGTCCTGTTCCGCACGTTGCCGGAGTGCCGTCAGGGACTGTTCGATCCGGTCCATCAGTTGCCAGATTTCCGGCACAGAGTCCCGGTGCGCCGTGATCCCGAAATCAAGCTGGTTCATGTAGCTCATCAGTGTGATCACCAGCGCGAGCCCATGATAGGGAATATTCACCGGGAAACTGGCTTCGATCTTGGCGCCGGCAAAATAAAGCGGCTGCGGGGAACCCGGCACGTTGGAGATCTCTACGTTGTGCGACGGGTGGTGATAATCCGAGATGCTGAAATGCTCGTACAGGCGCGCGGCACTTCCCAGCAAGGCCGGTGATGAGAAGCGCGTCCAGTCCATCAACACGTTGGCACCGATCCCGCCCCGCTTGCGCTTCACCCGGTTCATGCTCTGTGAGATCGTCCGCAGCCGTTCGAGTGGGTCCTCAATGTCCGTGCGCAGCGATGCGCGCACCATGGTGACCTGGTTACCGCCCTGATCCCCCCCCTTGCGGAGCGACATGGGAATGCCCGCCACCAGGGAACGCGACGGCAGTTCACCCCGATCGAGCAGGTAGCCGCGGACCG
>JBFKXW010000264.1:0-4561 GCA_041637915.1 Pseudomonadales bacterium
GGATGCGGCGGCAACCGAGATGCCGGCAAGCGTCCGCAGATGGGGGGAATCGCAGCACGTTGTGCAGATCATGTCGTGGTGACGGACGACAATCCACGGCGCGAGAATCCACAGGAGATCATTGAAGAGATTGTGTCCGGCATGCCCGTGGGTGCCGAGTATGACGTGGAGCGCAATCGTGCAAATGCCATACGTCTGGCCATTTCCGGGGCGGCTGCCGATGATCTCGTGGTCATCGCCGGCAAAGGACATGAAACGTATCAGGACATCGATGGCCGGCGCTGGCCCTTCAGTGACAGCGAGCAGGTGCGGGCCGCACTGGCCGAACGGGATGTGCGGTCATGATCGGCAGCATGCATCTTTCCGCGCTGTGTGAACCCCTGGCGGGGACGCTGCTTCACGGTGATTGTGAATTCTCCGTGATCAGCACGGATACACGCCGCCTTCAGAAGGGCGATCTGTTTGTGGCGCTGACGGGTCCCAACTTCGATGGCAATGGCTTTGTCTCGCAGGCAGCCGGGAGCGGTGCTGCGGGGGCCATTGTCAGTCGGCAGCAAGAGCAGGAAATGCCGCAGCTGGAAGTGGCTGACACCCGGATCGCACTGGGCCAGCTCGCGCACCTGAACCGAAAGCGGTTCCAGGGTCCGGTCATCACGGTCACCGGAAGTAGCGGGAAAACAACGGTCAAGGAAATGATCGCCCGCATTCTGACCGAACAAGGAGTCGTACTTGCCACGGAAGGCAACCTCAACAACGACATTGGTGTGCCGTTGACCTTACTGAAGATTGACGACACGCACACCCATGCGGTGCTGGAACTGGGCGCCAGCGCGGTCGGAGAAATCGCCTACACGGTTGCACTGGCATTGCCCGACGTGGCCCTGATCACGAACGCGGCAGGTGCGCATCTGGAGGGATTCGGCAGCCAGGAGAACATCGTGCGCGCCAAGGGTGAAATCTATGGCGGGCTCGGAGAGAGCGGCACGGGTGTCGTGAATCTCGATGATCCGGCAGCACCCTATTGGCAGGGACTGCTGGCCGGCAAGCGTGTGCTCACGTTCAGCCGCACCCGCGATGACGCTGCATTTTACGTCCAGAGTATGCAGGCGTTGGCGGGCGGCATTCATGCGTTCCGGATGATGACGCCAGAAGGCGCCTGCGCGGTGCAGCTGGGTGTCCCCGGGCTCCACAATATTTCCAACGCCCTGGCGGCGGCCGCTGCAGCGCATGCTGTTGGTGCGTCTCTGGAGATGATTCGCGCCGGCCTGGAAGCATTTGGTGGCGTGCGCGGCCGCCTGTGTCGGTTGGAGACCGCCGGTGGCGCAGTATTGATTGATGACAGCTACAACGCCAACCCGGCTTCGTTTCGCGCAGCGATTGATGTACTTGCCGCGCAGGACGGGGCGAAGATTCTCGTCATGGGCGACATGGCAGAACTGGGTGATGAGGCCCGCTCCGCCCACGCAGACATTGGTGCGTATGCGCGACAGCAGGGTCTGGATCATCTGGTCGCGACGGGGCCCCTGAGTGCGGCGGCGTGCGAAGGGTTTGGCCCGACGGGCCACTGGTATGCCGAGCGGTCTGCTTTAGTTCACGCTTTGCGCGAACACGACCAGCCAGGTGCCTGTTTTCTGGTGAAAGGATCACGCAGTGCCGGCATGGATGCCGTGGTCGAAGCGTTAACCAAAGGGGAGGGCTGCTGACATGCTGTACTGGCTGACGCAGTATCTGACGCAGTTCGATCCGGGTTTCTACGTTTTTCAGTATCTGACCTTCCGGAGCATTCTCGGTGTGCTGACGGCGCTCGCCATTTCGCTGCTCATTGGCCCCTACATGATCCGCAAACTGAGCTATCACCAGATCGGGCAGGCGATTCGCGAGGTCGGTCCGCAGTCACACCTGAGCAAGGCGGGCACGCCAACCATGGGTGGTGCACTGATTTTGGTCGCCATCCTTGTCAGCACCCTGTTGTGGGCGGATCTCAGTAACCGCTTTGTCTGGGCCGTGGTCGCTGCGACCTTCTTCTTTGGTGCGATTGGCTGGGTGGATGATTACCGCAAGGTTGTCGAGAAGGACTCCCGGGGCTTGCCGGCTCGCTGGAAGTATTTCTGGCAATCCGTTGCTGCAGTGGTGCTGGCCACGTTCCTGTACCTGACGGCTGCTTCGCCGGCTGAACATCACCTGATTGTTCCTTTTTTCAAGGACTTTGCGCTGGATCTCGGGATCTTCTACATCGTGTTCACGTACTTCGTGATCGTCGGAACCAGCAATGCCGTCAACCTGACGGATGGCCTGGATGGTCTCGCCATTCTGCCTTCGGTACTCGTGGCGGGTGCGCTGGGTGTCATCTCCTACCTCGCCGGCAACGTCAATTTCGCGGAGTACCTGCACATTCCCTATATCGCCGGAGCCGGTGAGCTGGTGATCTTCTGTGGTGCGCTGGGTGGGGCGGGGCTTGGTTTTCTCTGGTTCAACACCTACCCGGCACAGGTATTCATGGGCGATGTCGGTGCGCTTGCGTTGGGTGCTGCGCTGGGCACGATCGCTGTCATCGTGCGCCATGAGATTGTATTGATGATCATGGGGGGCGTTTTCGTGATGGAGACGGTCTCGGTGATTCTGCAGGTTTCCTCTTTCAAGCTGACCGGCAAGCGGATCTTCCGCATGGCGCCGCTGCATCACCATTTTGAATTGAAAGGCTGGCCGGAGCCGCGCGTGATCGTGCGGTTCTGGATCATTACGGTGATCCTGGTCTTGTTCGGGCTGGCAACGTTGAAGCTGCGTTGAGCGGGCAGGTGGAGTGAACGTAACTGTGTGTGCAGGGATGATTGCAACAGACCGCAGCAGCGTGATTGTCGGGCTGGGCAAGACGGGTCTGTCCTGTGCGCGGTTTCTGGCCCGCGCAGGGCGCACGTTCCGTGTCATGGACAGTCGCGCGGAGCCTCCCGGCGCAGCGGAGCTGTGTGCAGAGTTTCCTGAAGTGAGAACGCATTTTGGTTCCTTTTCAGCTTCGTTTCTGGAGGGTGCCGCTGAAGTGCTGGTCAGCCCCGGCGTTGCCATTGCCGAGCCGGTGCTGCAGGACGCGCAGGCGCAGGGTGTCCGGCTCAGTGGCGACATTGACCTGTTTGCCCGCGAGGCTCGCAAGCCAATCATTGCGATCACCGGCTCCAATGCCAAGAGCACCGTGACGACACTGGTGGGTGAACTGATCCGTCATGGCGGGCATCAAGTTGCGGTTGGTGGAAACATCGGTACACCCGCACTCGATCTGCTCGCGCAGGACGAACCGGATTACTACGTTCTGGAGCTTTCCAGCTTCCAACTGGAAACCACTACAGCATTGGGCGCCCGTGTTGCTACCGTGCTCAACATCAGCGCGGATCACATGGACCGATACGCCGGTCTGCCCGATTATCACCGGGCCAAGCACCGCATCTATCACAACTGTGCGCATGCGGTGGTCAATCGCGACGATGCGCTGACCCGGCCACTGCTGCCGGAATCTGTGCGTGTGACCAGTTTTGGTCTCGGAACGCCGGACCTGAAGGATTTTGGCATCAGCCATCGTCAGGATGGTGACTGGCTGATGCAGGGTGCGCACGCACTGATCCGCACGAATGCATTGCGCATGCGGGGGCGCCACAATCATGCCAATGTCCTTGCCGCGCTGGCGCTCGGTGATGCCATCGGGCTGGAGATGGGCCCGATGCTGGAGGCGGCCAGGGAGTTTCCGGGCCTGCCGCACCGCTGCCAGTGGGTGGCGGAATCGGATGATGTGCAGTGGTACAACGATTCCAAAGGAACCAATGTCGGCGCAACGGTGGCGGCATTGGAGGGGCTGGGCAGTGAGCTGAATGAAGGCCGCCTGGTGCTGATTGCCGGAGGAGATGGAAAGGGCGCCGATTTCTCCGGACTACGGACCCCGGTGGAGCGGTTTGTGCGCGCTGTCATCCTGATCGGCCGGGACGCCCCCCGGTTGCGGGACGCTCTGGATGGGGCGTGTGAGTTGCTGGATGCCGGAGATATGGCGCAAGCGGTTGCCACGGCCCGTGCCCGGGCCCGCGCCGGTGATGCCGTGCTGTTGTCACCGGCGTGTGCCAGCTTCGACATGTTCCGTGGATTCGAGCATCGCGGTGAGGTCTTTGTTGCCGCGGTCCGGGCTGCCCTGTCGGGAGGCGCTGCGTGAGCACAGCGACTGCATTGCCCAACCGTCAGGATTTTTCCCTGTTGCCCGGCGATCCCTGGCTGGTGGGCAGCCTGGTCTCTCTGGTGTTGATTGGCGTTGTACTGGTGGCCTCCGCTTCTGTGGAGGTGGCAGCGCAGGTGCACAATGATCCGTTTTTCCATGTGCGTCGGCACATTGCCTACCTGTGCATCGGCTTTTGCGCCCTGCTCTTTTTCCTGGCGGTACCGACCCGCCTCTGGGAGCGTTCCGGATGGGCCGCTCTCCTGTTTGCGTACCTGTTGCTCGGTCTGGTGCTGATTCCCGGCATCGGGCGCGAGGTCAACGGGAGTATGCGCTGGCTTGGCCTCGGCCCAATCAACCTGCAGGCATCCGAAC
>JBFKXW010000265.1:0-4558 GCA_041637915.1 Pseudomonadales bacterium
CCGGTATAGACCGAGACCAGCAGGACAACCAGCGAGAGCGCGATATTGAAGGTGAACAGCGTATCCAGCATCAAGGGCGGAATCGGCAGCGTCACCATGCCCAGAATGGCAAGCAGCAGCAGCGGCACGGCCAGATTCCCGGTCGCAGCGTTACGCATGTTGGCTGTCAGTTCGGCCCGGTTCATCCCTGTCGTACCCTACCCTGCCAATTTTCTGACCGCCCCGAACCCGAGACGGTTTTCTGACGCGTGAGCGCCCCCCAGCAGTAGTTATTCAAGAGACGTGCCAGATCTGGCTTTTTCAGAGCGGCACCGGGTTACACGGCCCCGGAAGCCGCTGGAAGCCGGATCAACCGGGGCGGTGCAGGCTGGGTCAGGCACCCTGCGACGCGGTCAGGCGCTGCGCACACTGCCGCTGCGCAACCGATGCGGCGACCAGGAAGCACTTCAGGCCGGGTCCCAGCGCAGATCCTCCGGCACCGGAGGCTGCGGCCGGGGCGGCTTGGCCTGCAGACCGGAGCGGAAACGGCGCAACTGGAAGATGTAGGCAAGCACCTGGGCGACCGCCACGTACAGCCCACCCGGAATCTCCTGACCGATCTCCGTGTTGTGATAGATCGCCCGTGCCAGCGGCGGCTCCTCGAACACGTGAATACCGTGCAGGTTGGCCACCTCACGAATCTTCAGCGCCATGAAGTCCTCGCCCTTGGCCAGCATGATGGGCGCGTTGTTCTTCTCCGGATCGTATTTCAGCGCGACGGCAAAGTGTTCCGGGTTGGTGATGACCACATCCGCCTGCGGCACGTCCGCCATCATGCGGCGCTGGGCCATCTCCATCTGCATCTTGCGGATGCGCCCTTTCACCTCGGGCTTGCCCTCGGTGTCCTTGTGCTCGTCCTTGACCTCCTGCAGGGTCATCTTGAGTTTTTGTGCGTGGTTCCACAGCTGGAAAGGCACATCGATCATGGCAATGATCAGCGTCACGGCGGCCATTGCCAGCAACGACCAGGCGATGATCCATACGGCGAATACCAGCGCATCCTCGATCGACTGATCTCCGAGCCGCAGCAGATCCTCGGTGCGCAAATTCAGAATGAGGATGGCGAACGAGCTGATCAGCAGGAATTTCAGCAACGCTTTCACCAGTTCCATCAGCGCCTGCGCAGAGAACATGCGTTTCAGACCGGCAATCGGGTCCATGCGACTCAGCTTGGGCATCAGCGCCTTGCCGCTCAGCAGAAAGCCGCCGGTCGCCACCTGACCGACCACCGAAGCGACAAACATGATGCCCAGGAAAGGCCCCAACGAAAGCGCCACATGTTTCACCGTGCTACCCAGGTGCGCCGTCATCATCTCCTGATCGAATACGTGCTCGCGCTCCAGGGCAAAGTTCCAGACACTGATATCCACCACGGACTTCACGATGTCGGGTCCGAAGATCAGGATCGCTACAGCGCCACCAAGCAGGACGGACGTCGTGCTCAGTTCGCGGGATCGGGGAACCTGCCCTTCGTCACGGGACTGCTGCAGCTTCTTGGCTGTCGGTTCTTCGGTTTTTTCCTGACCGCTGTCTGACTCCGCCATGGCGCCCCCTCCTACACACCCATGACGCTGCGCATGAGCGCAAAGCCTTCTTCCACCGCCCGCTCATAGCGCGGCAGAAAACCGGACATGGAAACCCAGACCAGAAACACGCCCATGATAATGGTGAAGGGAAAACCAATCGTGATGATGTTCATTTGCGGCGCGGAGCGGGTCATGACGCCGAAGGAAAGATTCACGATCAGCAATGCGGTCACGGTCGGTAACGCGATCAGCAGGGCGGCCGCCAGCATCCAGCCGCCGCCCAACACCAGGCTCATCAGCCCGCTGCCCGCCAGCCCCGCACCGGAAACCGGGATGACGCGGAAGCTTTCGATGAACACCTCGATCATTACCAGGTGGCCGTTCATCGCCAGGAACAGGACCGTGGTCAGCATGACAAAAAACTGGCTGAGCACCGCGACATTAATGCCATTGGCCGGATCGACCATGGTCGAGAAGCCGAGCCCCATCTGCATGGCGACGGTCTGCCCCAACACGATAAACAACTGAAACAGCAGCTGCACCGAAAAACCGAGCGCCAGCCCGATAAATACCTGGTTCGCGCAGATCATGAAGGACTGCAGGGACAGCAGTTCCACCTGCGGCATGGGCGGTAGCAATGGCGCAACCGCGAGTGCGGTCAGCACCGCGAGCCCCAGACGAATGCGCATCGGCACCAGACGGGTGCCGAAAATCGGCACCGCCATGAAGAAACCGGCAATCCGGAACAACGGCCAGAGAAAACCGGCGACAAACGCCATCAACTGTTGTTCGGTGATTTCGATCATGCATCACCCGATCACGTAAGGAATGCTCGTGATCAGCTTGTTGGAATACTCCAGCACCATTTTCGCCATGCCGGGCCCGGCCACCATGATGACCAGGATGGTGACCATCAGGCGCGGCAGGAAGGACATGGTCTGCTCGTTGATCTGCGTGGCCGCCTGAAACATGCTGACCACGAGACCGACCAGAAGGCTGGGCACGATGATGATCGCGACCAGCAGCATGACGATCCAGAGCGCTTCGCGAAACAGATCCAGCATTCCATCCGGTGACATACTTTCCCCCTACTGTCCGAAACTGGCGGCCAGCGTGCCGACCACCATCGCCCATCCGTCCACCAGCACAAACAACATGATCTTGAACGGCAGCGAGACAATCAGTGGGGAGAGCATCATCATGCCCATCGACATGAGCACACTGGCAACCACCAGATCAATGATGAGAAACGGCAGGAACAGCAGGAAACCGATCTGAAAGGCCGTTTTCAATTCACTGGTCACAAACGCGGGAACCAGGACCGAAAACGGGGTTTCCTCGACCTTGGCGATGTTGTCCTCCTCACCCGCGATCCGCACAAAGAGGGCCAGATCAGAGGCGCGGGTCTGGCCGAGCATGAAATCATGGAACGGACGTTTGGCTGCCTGCAGTGCTTCCTGCGCCTGCGTCTGTTCGTTCATGTACGGCTGCAGCGCCTGCTCATTGACCTGTTGCAGCACCGGGGCCATGACGAAAAAGGTCAGGAACAATGCCAGGCCGAGCAGCACCTGGTTTGAGGGCGTCTGCTGCAGACCCATCGCCTGCCGGAGAATGGCAAACACCACGATGATGCGCGTGAAGGCGGTCATCATCATGACGATCGCGGGCAGAAACGTGATTGCCGTCATCAGCGCCAGAATCTGGAGGGTGACGGTGTAATTCTGGGTGCCGTTCTCGCCCACGGTCATGGACAGTGCCGGGATACCGGGATCATCGGCCCAGACCAGGCCCGGGCACAGCAGCAGGCAGACCGGCAGCAGGCGCGTCAGCAGATCAGCTTTCATGGCTTTCACTCCTGCTGAGCATGGCCTGCAGTTTGCGGGCAAACTCCGGCTGGGCCGGTTCGGCAACCTCCACCGGCTCACTGAGTGCATGAATGCGGGAAATACCGGTCGGGGTGATCCCGACCAGCACCTGATCCTTGCCCGCCTGGATCAGTGCAATGCGCTCGCGGGTTCCGACGGCCAGCACCGACAGGATGCGCAGGTGACCGGAACTGATCGCGGTCGGGCCGGACACGCGCTTGAGTACCCAGGCAATCGCCCCGATCATCAGCAGGACGAATCCCAGCCCGATAAACATCTGCAGCCAGTCCGCAGACGTCACCGTATGTGCGGGCGCGGTCTGCGCCCAGACCGGTGTCGTGCATGCCAGAGGCAGTGCGAAAAGTTTCTGTATGTTTTTCATGTCCGGCAGCTCCCTTGCCCGACGCGACCGCTGTTACTGCAGCCGCTTGATCCGTTCCGTGGGGCTGATCACGTCCGTGAGGCGGATGCCGAACTTTTCGTTCACAACCACCACCTCGCCATGCGCGATCAGCGTGCCGTTGACGAGCACGTCCAGCGGCTCGCCCGCCAGCCGATCCAGTTCAATCACCGACCCCTGGTTCAGTTGCAGCAGGTTGCGGATGCTGATCTCCGTGTTGCCCACCTCCATCGACAGGCGCACCGGAATATCCAGAATGACATCCAGCTTCGGGCCCCCTGCAGCCAATGTCTCGGCGGTGACCGGTTCACCCGATGACGACTTCTGAAACTCATCGAGCGGCATCGGCTTCCCGGTAGGGAGCGCCCCGGACTGGCCACCGGCATCGGGTTTACCGCCTGCGGCTTCTCCCTCGGCTGCGGCTTCTCCTCCGGCGCCGGCCTCTCCTTCGGCGGCGGCTTCTCCTTCGGTATCACCCTGCTCTTCCAGCGCGGCCGCCCACTCGTCCGCCATGGAGTCCTGATCGGTATTGTCTTCTGTGTCACTCATTGCCTTTTCCTCCTCCGCCGCCCGCGAGCCGCGATTACAGATTCCGCTTGATCGTGCCGTGGATCTTCAGCGCCAGATTGCCGTTGAACTCGCCGAGTCGCGCCCGGAAAGTCGGAATCCGGTTTGCGGTCACCACCATGGTTTCCGGCAGTTCCACCGGGATGATGTCCCCGGCCTTC
>JBFKXW010000266.1:0-4528 GCA_041637915.1 Pseudomonadales bacterium
CAGCCGAACCGCATCTCCGTAGCGGCGCGAGTGCAGCTCCCCCCGCATGGCCCGCGCGAGATCATCCACCTCGTCCGATTCCAGGTTGAGGTCGGCATTCCGGGTGATGCGAAACTGGTAGCAGCCCTCCACGGTCATACCCGGGAACAACCGGTCTGCATAGTTGTGGATGATGGAGGACAGAAAGACGAAAGTGGTGCCGTTGCCGGCCACTTCCTGTGGCAACTGGATCAGGCGGGGCAGCGAGCGCGGCGCCGGAATGATCGCCAGGCCGGATTCGCGCCCGAAAGCATCCTTCCCGTCCAGCTCCACGATAAAGTTCAGGCTCTTGTTGACCAGTCGCGGAAACGGATGCGCAGGGTCCAGGCCGATCGGGCTGACCACGGGCTGAATCTCGTTCTTGAAGTACCCGTAGATCCAGTTCTCCTGCTCCTTGCTCCACTGCTCGCGACGCAGGAAGCGGATGCCTGCCTGATCCAGCTCAGGCAGGATGATGTCATTGAGCATGGTGTACTGGGTCTGTACCAGCGTGTGGCAGATTTCCGAAACTTCCCGCAGCACATCGCGTGGGTGGATGCCATCTGAATCGGTGACCTCGCGGGAAAACTTGATCTGGCTTTTCAGTTGTGCCACGCGGATTTCAAAAAACTCATCCGTGTTGGCGCTGAAGATCAGCAGGTACTTGAGCCGTTCCAGCAGTGGGTGTTCTGTCATCACCGCCTGCTGCAGCACGCGCAGGTTGAACTGCAGCTGGCTCAGCATACGATTCAGGTACAGGCTGCTGTCGTGCAGGTCGGATGGTTCCTCGGGCAGGTCTTCCGCCTCGAAGGCTTCATGCAGATCCATGGCTGCTTCGGCAAGTTGTTCGGTACTGCTCATCTCAGGGGCACTCAGTGTTGTTGCAGGTGTTCCGCGGCGCGTAGCGCGAAATACGTGAGGATGCCGTCGGCACCGGCACGCCGGATGCACTGCAGACTCTCCATCATGACGGCTTCCCCGTCCAGCCAGCCTGCAGCCGCAGCCGCCTGGTGCATGGCGTATTCGCCACTGACCTGGTACACGAGGGTGGGCGCCCGAAAGGTGTCCTTGGCGCGCCGGACCACATCCAGATAGGGCATGCCCGGCTTGATCATGATCATGTCGGCGCCTTCCTCGAGATCCAGCGCGATCTCATGCAGTGCTTCATCACTGTTGGCGACATCCATCTGATAACTGTGTTTGCCGCCACCACCAAGGTTCGCCGCAGAGCCGACGGCATCCCGGAACGGCCCGTAATAGTGCGAGGCATACTTGGCGGAGTACGCCAGAATTCGCGTATTCACATGACCCGCCTGCTCGAGAGCCTCCCGGATCGCGCCAATCCGGCCGTCCATCATATCCGATGGAGCCACGATGTCCGCGCCTGCCTGCACGTGACTCAGCGCTTGCTGCACAAGTGCCGCCACGGTACGGTCATTGGTGACATAGCCCGCCTCGTCCAGCAGTCCGTCCTGGCCATGGCTCGTGTATGGGTCCAGTGCCACGTCACTGATCACCCCAAGCCCGGGCACTTCCTGCTTGAGCGCGGCAATGGCCCTTTGGGCAAGTCCGGCCGGATTCCAGGCTTCCGTGGCGTCTTCACTTTTCAAAGCGGGCGTAATCACCGGAAACAGCGCGATAGCTGCCACGCCCAGATCCCGCGCGCGCTGCGCATCCCGGATCAGCTCATCGATACTGACGCGTTCCACGCCCGGCATGGAAGGCACGGGCTCACGCTGCGCCTTCCCCTCGCGGACGAACACCGGATAGATCAGGTGGTCTGCAGCAAGACAGGATTCGCGCATCAGGCGTCGCGAGAAATCATCCCGTCGCATCCGTCGCATGCGGGTCGCAGGGAACCTTCGATAGAATGGGGTGGTCATGGTGTAAGCGGCTTGCCCTGGCGCACAGTAGACATTCAATATAACAACTGGTGTGCAGGGTTGCCCGGCGGAAGTCGCCGGCCGCAGCCATACGGCCCATCCGTCCGTGGCTGGCAAGCACAGCCCAATCATTTTTCCGGGAGCGAGCATTGAACAGAAGCAGGCTGGCGATGGTGGCGGCGATTGTCGCTGTGATCGCACTTTTCTATGGCCTCGGTCTCGACCGGTACCTCAATTTCGATTATCTCGCTGCCGAGCGGGAGCGCCTCAACGCGCTCTACCAGGCCAACCCATTACCCTCGCTCGGCATGTTCGTTTTGCTGTATGCACTGGCGACCGGGTTGTCACTGCCGGGAGCCACGGTACTGACGATTGCGGCCGGCGTGTTGTTCGGGTTTGCCCCGGCGGTGGCTGCGGTGTGGGTGGCGGCGACCGCGGGGGCTACGCTGGCTTTTCTCATGTCACGCTTTGTGCTGCGCGACTGGGTGCAGGAACGGTTCGGCCATCGCCTTGGTGCGCTCAATCGTGGCTTCGATCGGGAGGGTGGTTTCTATCTGTTCACCCTGCGCCTGGTGCCCCTGTTTCCGTTCTTTCTGATCAACCTCGCCATGGGTCTGACGTCCATCCGCGTCTGGACCTACGTCTGGGTCAGTGCGGTCGGCATGCTCCCCGGGACGATGGTGTATGTGAATGCGGGCACGCAGCTGGGTCAGCTGCAGCATCCCGGGGATATTCTCAGCCCGGCGCTGATTGGCTCGTTTGTGCTGCTCGGTATTTTTCCATTGCTCGCAAAGCGGGTGCTCGATGCGGTCAAGGCGCGCCGGATGTATGCCGGTTGGGACCGCCCGGCGTCTTTTGACCGCAATCTGGTGGTGATTGGTGCTGGCGCTGCCGGTCTGGTGACGTCCTACATCGCTGCGATCGTCAAAGCGCGCGTGATGCTCATCGAGCGGAAACGTATGGGTGGCGATTGCCTGAACACCGGTTGTGTGCCCAGCAAGGCGCTGTTGCGTTCGGCGCGGGCTGCGCAGGAAATCCGCCAGGCGCCCCGGCTCGGTATGACAGCGGAAGGCCTCCATATCGGCTTCCCGGCGGTGATGCAGCGCGTGCGCGAGGTGATCAAACAGATCGAACCCCATGATTCTGTGGAGCGCTACGAGGGACTGGGTGTGGAGTGTGTACAGGGGGACGCGAAGCTGTTGTCGCCCTGGGAAGTGGAAATTGATGGCGAGCGGGTGACCGCCCAGCACATCGTCCTGGCCACCGGCGCGCGTCCTGCTGTACCGCCCATTCCCGGCATTGAGAAAACCGGCTATCTGACCTCTGACACCGTCTGGAATCTGCAGGCCCTGCCTGAGCGCTTGCTGGTAATTGGCGGTGGCCCGATCGGGTGTGAGCTCGCGCAGGCGTTCTCCCGGCTGGGTAGCTCGGTCACGCTGGTGGATCTCGCCGATCGGCTGCTGCCGCGGGAGGATGCCGACGTTTCCGCTGAACTTGCGGACCAGTTTCAGCAGGAAGGCGTGCAGTTGCTGCTGGGCGTGCGTCCCAAGGAGTTTGTGCGGGAGGCCGGCGAACGCCAGTTACTGGCCGAACGGGGAGAGGTCATGGTCCGCATCGGTTTCGATTGTTTGCTGGTGTGCACCGGGCGCCAGGCCCGTACAGAAGGCCTGGGGCTGGACGCGCTGGGTATCGAGACGGGCCGTTCGGGCACCATCGAGGTCAACGAGTTCCTGCAGACCCGCTTCCCGAATATCCTGGCCTGCGGGGATGTGGCGGGCCCCTACCAGTTCACGCACGTAGCGGCACACCAGGCCTGGTACGCGGCGGTCAATGCCCTGTTCGGCCGGTTTCGACGCTTTCGTGCGGATTATTCCGTCATCCCCTGGTGCACGTTCACCGAGCCGGAAATCGCCCGGGTCGGACTGAATGAACTGGAAGCGGAAGAGCAGGGCGTGCGTTTTGAAGTGGTACGGTACGGCATCGATGATCTCGATCGCGCGATCGCGGAAGATGCCGCGCAGGGATTCGTGAAGGTACTGGTGGCACCCGGCAGCGATCGGATTCTGGGTGCCACCATCATGGGCCACAGTGCCGGGGAGATGATTCAGGAGTTTGTACTGGCGATGCGACATGGGCTCGGTCTCAATAAGTTGCTGGGCACCATCCACATCTATCCGACCATGTCGGAGGCAAACAAATATGCGGCGGGAGCCTGGAAGCAGGCGCATGCACCGGAGCGGGCTTTGCGATTGCTGGACTGGTTTCATCGCCGGCAGGCGACCGGCAGGCCGTTTCCCGGCAAGGCGAAAACAGCAGGAGATGAAGGCGAATGAGTGTGTTGGAGAACGTACGTGCCCGCTACTCGGAAGGTGCGCAGGCGGTGCAGGAGGCGCTGTGTTGTCCGGTAGATTATGACCGTGACCTGCTGCACATGCTGCCGCAGGAAATCATTGAACGCGATTATGGCTGTGGCGATCCCTCACGCTACGTACGCGCAGGCGATCACGTGCTCGATCTCGGCAGCGGCGGTGGCAAGATCTGTTATATGGCGGCACAACTGGTGGGTGCGGACGGGCTGGTCACCGGTGTCGATATGAACGAGGACATGCTGGCGCTCGCGCGTGCCC
>JBFKXW010000267.1:0-4522 GCA_041637915.1 Pseudomonadales bacterium
GGAGGCGTTGCGGCTGATCCGGCGGGATGCGCCGCACCTGGTGCTGCTCGACATCATGATGCCGGGCCTGGATGGCTACGCCGTCTGCCGGGAAATACGCCGGGAGGATGATTCCCTGCCGGTGCTGTTCATCAGCGCACGTTCGGAGGAGATTGATCGTGTGCTGGGGCTGGAACTCGGCGCGGATGATTACATCCAGAAGCCATTCGGCACGCGGGAGGTGCTCGCGCGGATTCGTGCGGTGATGCGCCGGGCGCGCCCGGTCGTCCGGCCAAAGGGTGCCGAGGGTGCGTTCGAGATGGCGGATCTGCGCATTGTGCCGGCAGCGCTGCGCGCCGAGCGGGGTGAGCAGGTGATTGAACTCGGGCCGCGGGATCTGCGCATTCTGCAACTGCTGTTTGCGCGCTGTGGTCAGGTGGTCCGCCGCGATGAGTTGCTGGATCAGTGCTGGGGCCGTGGCTTCGTGGCAAGCAGTCGCACGGTGGACCAACATGTCTCGCGGCTGCGCAAGCTCATCGAGATCAATCCTTCCGAACCGGCGATCATCCGGACCGTGCATGGTGTCGGTTACCGGTATGACCGGCAACGGCCGGACCCGTCGCGCTAACGCTTCGCAGAAAGCATGTGGTTTCTGGCGCTTTTCTTTCTGTTCGTCACGCTGCTTACCGGGCTGGCAGCGTGGTCAGTCTATCGCCTGCTTCGGCCTCGGGTACGCCACGCCGGGCCGCTCGTGCTGGTGATCTGGCTGGCGGGCCTGTTCCTGTTGTTTCCGATTCCGATCCACGGCGGCTTCACGCTGACAGGGGAACTGTACTGGGATGCACTCGAGGAGTGGCTGGAGCAACGTGCGGAGCGCAGACAGGCGGAGGCGAAACTGCGACGCGAGACACAACTGCGCGATGCGGTCCGATTCGGGGACGCCGGGCGTTTC
The DNA here is from genome assembly GCA_041637915.1 of Pseudomonadales bacterium. Classification (GTDB taxonomy): domain Bacteria; phylum Pseudomonadota; class Gammaproteobacteria; order Pseudomonadales; family JBFGWM01; genus JBFJWR01. The sequence continues at coordinate 932 of JBFKXW010000267.1, forward strand.
CGGATTCTTGATGGTCAGTCCCCGTGGTTTCGTGTCAGCAACGAATTTGGAATGACCGCGCACCTGCACCGCGCCAGTGGCCTGGTATTCACCGATCCGTTTCCGTGGCAGCCGGATGGTGTGGTGACCTGGGAAGAGGCAGACGCCGCCTGTCGGGAGATTGCGCCGGCCGCCACGTGGGCATTGCCCACGCAGGCAGAGCTGTACCTGTTCTGGCGTGACGATGGGCGTGCTGTTTCGCCATGGGGTCAGGGGCAGTTTGTTTCCGTGGCGCATGACATGGATCTCGGGCTCAGCATGACCGTGCGTCACGCCGGCCCGGGTCCGCATCTGTTGCGTTGCGTGACGCGTGACCCTGCCGCCGGTGGCGCAGCGGTGTCCCGCGATGACATTCCGCTGGAAGAGTGGAACCGGTTCCAACTGGATCCGGAGCGCTATCGCTGAGCGGCTACAGAAAGCGTGGGGTCTGGATCGGCAGGGCAAGAATCCACAGCCCTGCCACGGTATAGGTCACCATCAGCAACAACATCGGAATTTGGCTGCGTGTTGCCTGCCGCGCGTTACCGTACAGGCGCAGTGCCTCCCGATGTGCGAGCAGGACACTGACCAGGTGCCCGATGATGATCAGCGCCACCTGCGTGTGCCAGGTCACCGCCATACTGGGAATGATGGTGTACTGGAACAGGTCCCGCGTGCCGAACAGGTTCCAGCCCTGATTGAATGGATCAGAAAGCAACGGCAGGACACGAATCGCATCGGTCTGTATGAACGTGTAGTAATGCGACGCGTGATAGACCAGTGCGATGGGAACCAGCGAGTAGGCGAAACCGCGCAGCAGGTCGCCCAGGGGCAGGGTCGAGCGCGCCAGGGTACGGCCAAGCCAGACCGCCAGAAAGTAGAGCAGAAAATAGAATCCGCAGGCGAGTGGCAGGCCGAGCCACAGGTAGTAATCCATCCAGTGCCGATAGAGCCAGAGTGCCCGCAGACCAATGTCCGGGTCCCACCAGGGGACCAGCGTCGACCAGAAGAAGCGCAACCAGGGCACGGTTTCATGAAAGCCGTCATAGGCCGTGGTGGCCAGCATGCAGACAATGAAAAAAGTCAGCGAGTTGTGGTCTGCGTCGCGTCCGAGCAGCCCGGCAAACTGCCAGCGTAGCGACCAGCGCCAGCTTCCCCCGGTGTCACGTTCCAGGCTGAACGGTGCCATCCGGCTGATGATGCGCAGGAACACGGCGAAGAACTCTGCGTAGTGGAACCACGCCCGCGCGCCAAACAGGAAGCTGCCGAGCAGGTTGACTGCGCTGTAGCCGAGCAGCCAATGCGCCAGCGAAGCCGGTTTGGTGTGGCCAAACAGTTCCACCCAGATGAACGTCAGGTAAAGCAGCACCGCCGGCCAGTACGCCAGCGTATCCCGTGGATAGCGCAGCAGGCCGCTCTGGAACGGGCGAATAAACCGGCCCAGCAGGCCGGATACGGTCTGCCAGGGATTGCCCGCCTCGTAGAGTCCACCGATGAACGCGCTGAGATAGGCGAACCCCAGCACGAATACCATCCAGAAAAGGGGCATGCTGAGGTTGTTATTGCGGTTGGGGTGGCCGAACAGTCCGGCGCTGATGGTCAGCGCGAGCAACAGCAAGCCCAGCGCCTGGCACATGGACAGGAGCAGGCGTGCCGCCATGCCGTCCACCGGACGGGTTCGTTGGGGCAGGACACCGAGATGTCGTTCCCGCAGGAACCAGGCCGCCGCCAGAAAGGAGATGGTCAACGCTGCGCCCGCCGTCCAGCCGTAAAACTCCAAGGGGATGGGGAGCACGTAACTTTGCCCGAAGGTATGGGCCTGACCCAGCCCGGGCAGCAGCAGGAGCCCACTGACAGCAAGCAACGCATTGCAGCCGGTCCGGTCCCGTGTCATGGTTTTTCGCGGGCGTGTGGTGATGTGCATAGCGTGAATCTTACAGCACCACTTTGCCGCCTCCTTTTTTCAGCCGAGAGAATCAGCCCATGGAATATTTGCATACGATGGTGCGCGTGTCCGATCTGGACGCCTCACTCGACTTTTACGTGAACAAGCTGGGCCTCGTCGAGATCAGCCGCTCCGAATATGAAAAAGGCCGCTTCACACTGGTTTTCCTGGCTGCGCCCGGTGATGAGTCCAGTGCGCGTGAACGCCGCGCGCCGATGGTCGAGCTGACCTACAACTGGGACCCGGAAGACTATGATGGCGGTCGCAACTTTGGCCACCTCGCCTATCGTGTGGAGAATATTTATGCGACCTGTGCGCGCCTTCAGCAGGCCGGCGTGACCATCAACCGGCCACCCCGCGATGGTCATATGGCATTCGTGCGATCGCCGGATGGCATCTCTATCGAGTTGCTGCAAAAGGGAGATGCGCTGCGCCCTGAGGCGCCCTGGAAAGACATGGAGAACGTGGGCACTTGGTGAGCCGCCCGGGCAACGCCTGGCTCCCCGCAAGGGATGAATGGCTGATGTGCCACAGCCGGGAAGACGTATGCCCGGGAGAGCGGTTTTGCAGGATGACTCCAATTGACAATAATTCTCATTTGCAATAACTTGAATGGGTTCGTTCAGTAAACCAGAGCTTTTCGACCACCATGATTGTCTGTGTCTGCAAGCGTGTCTCCGACCGCAAGATCCGCGAGCTCACCCACGAGGGGGTGTGTTCGCTGGAGCAATTGCAGGCATGTACCGGGGTCGGCACGCAATGTGGGCAGTGTGTTCCCGCTGCCTGCCGGGCCCTGCTGGAAGGCGCTGTCCAGCCAGTCCCGGTGCGCAACGCCGCCGTTCTGACCCGCTGATCGAAGCGGCCACTGCTTGACGGAACCCCGCGTGCGCCGGACCATAAGCGACTCATACAAGACCAATCGGGGAGACCTGCCATGCAGGGTGATGCGCGCGCCATTGAGTTGTTAAATCGGGTGCTGGGAAACGAGTTGATTGCGATCAACCAGTATTTTCTGCATTCCCGCATGCTCGCGGACTGGGGGCTGGAGGCACTCGCCAAGCACGAATACGACGAGTCCATCGATGAAATGAAGCATGCCGATGAACTCACCCAGCGCATCCTGTTCCTGCAGGGACTTCCAAACCTTCAGGATCTTGGCAAGCTGAAGATCGGCGAGGATCCCCGCGAGGTTTTTGAATGCGACCTGCAGCTGGAGTTCGAGGCGGTCAAGGATCTGAAGGAGGCGATTCCGTATCTGGAGTCGGTCGGTGATTTTCCGAGCCGGGATCTCCTGTCCGCCATCCTGCGCAGCGAGGAAGAACATATCGACTGGCTGGAGACCCAGCTGGGCCTGATCGATCGAATTGGCCTGGAGGCCTATCTGGCCGAGAAGATCAGCTGAATCGGCCCCAGGCCGATTTGCAGCCGACGGCGCGCGCTACGGCGCGCGCAGCGCCTTCAACCCCTCGATGGTCTCCTCAAGCACCTTGTCGCCGAAGCAGCGATCAATTGAATAGGAATCCTCGTAGTTGACGAACAAGGCGCCGCTTACGCCGAAGCCCAGTCCCTGTTGTCCGACCACGTTCATTTCAAACTCCTGGGGGATGTAGCCCAGTGCGTCATTGGCC
>JBFKXW010000268.1:0-4500 GCA_041637915.1 Pseudomonadales bacterium
ACCGGGTCCTGCTCTGGGAGCACTACTCCATTCCGCACTGGTATATCGGATACCACCGGGTGGCGTACTGGAACAAGTTTGGGGTGCCGGCGATCAAGCCGCCGTACCGTCTTGGTTTTGAAAACTGGTGGAGCAAAGACGCGGAATGAAGATTCGGAACCTCCTCGCCCTGACGCTGCTGTTTGTCACCGGCCCATCCGTGGCAGAGGACGTGTATCGCGCGCACGGCATCGCCATGCACGGCACACCGAAGTACGCGCATGATTTCAGGCACTTTGAATACGCCAACCCGGACGCCCGCAAAGGCGGACACGTCCGACTGGCCGCCAGTGGCAGCTTCGACAGCTACAACCCGTTCATCCCCAAGGGTATCCCCGCCGCAGGGATCACGCAGATTTACGACACCCTGCTGGTGAACAGTGCGGACGAACCGTTCACGATGTACGGATTACTCGCACGCGAAATCGAACTGCCGAAAGACCGTTCCTGGGTGCGCTTCCACCTCCACGAGAAGGCCCGTTTCCATGACGGCAAGCCGGTCACTGCGGAAGACGTGGTGTTCACCTTCAACAAACTGATTAAGGAAGGAAAGCCCTTCTTTCGCGCGTATTACGGCAACGTGCGGGAAGTCCGCGCGTTGAATCCGCAGACCGTGCAGTTCGACTTCCACCCGGGCGACAACCGCGAACTCGCGCTGATCGTCGGGCAGATGCAGGTCCTGCCGAAGCACCACTGGGAAGCCCGTGATTTCTCTGTGGCCAATCTGGACCCGCCCCTTGGCTCAGGCCCGTACCGGGTCAAGCGCAATGACCCCGGCCGCAGTGTGACCTACCAGCGGGTGGAGGATTACTGGGGGCGTGATCTGCCGGTCAACCGCGGGCAATACAACTTCGACCTGCTCACCTACGACTATTACCGGGACGAGACGGTCGCGCTGGAAGCCTTCAAGGCCGGTGAATTCGATTTCCGGCCGGAGAACAATTCCAAGCTGTGGGCGACCGGCTACACGGGCCCGGCGGTCGAGAAGGGCCTGATCCGAAAGGAACTGATCGACCATGACAACCCCACCGGCATGCAGGGTTACGCGTTTAACACGCGGCGCGACCGCTTTTCTGATCCGCGTGTACGGTATGCACTGGCACACGCCTTCGACTTTGAATGGACCAACAGGAACCTGTTTTACGGCCAATACACACGCACAGAGAGTTACTTCTCCAACTCAGATCTGGCCTCCAGCGGCCTGCCCGGCGAGGCGGAACTGGTATTGCTGGAGCCCCTGCGGGAGAAGATTCCCGAAGAAGTTTTCTCCAAAGCGTATCAGGCACCGCGCACAGACGGGAGCGGCAACCTGCGCGAGAACCTCGCGACCGCTGCGAAACTGCTCCGGGAGGCTGGCTGGGAAGTGCGCGATGGCATCCTGACCCGGGTCAGCGACGGCAAGCCGTTCCGTTTCGAAATCCTGATGTATGACAACGCCTTTCAGCGTGTAGCCCATCCCTTTGTGCAGAACCTCAAAAAGCTCGGCATCGAAGTCGAGCAACGTATGGTGGACATCACCCAGTACATCACCCGGCTGCGCGAATTCGACTTCGATGTGGTTGTCTACAGCTTTCCCCAATCCAACTCACCCGGAAACGAGCAGCGCATCTTCTGGGGATCCGAGTTTGCCGATCGCCCTGACTCGCGCAACGTAATTGGCATCCGGAATCCGGCAGTGGACCAACTGGTGGAGGCTGTCGTTGCGGCGCGCACGCGCGAGGCACTGGTGACCGCCACGCGCGCACTGGATCGTGTGCTGCTGTGGAATCACTATGTCATCCCGCAATGGCACATCCGCTCGCACCGCATTGCCTACTGGAACCGTTTTGACCGCCCGAAGATCGCGCCGCGACAGGAACTGGGCTTCATGACGTGGTGGGTGGATGCGGCGCGGGATGCCAATCTTGCAGAGGCCCGCCAGCAACTCCGTGAACCAGCGTCAGCCGCCGCGCCGACGGAATCAGCCGGGGAGGACGCAGCGCCCGAGGAGCCAGCACCGGCGGAAGGCCGCCAGATGCCCCTGGTGTTCCTGATCCTGCTGGGCCTGCTGCTTGGCGCAGCATTTCTCATGCGTCGCCGCGGCCGCTAGGTCACGGCGCCCGCGACATGTCCGCCTATATCCTGCGCCGCGTGCTGCTGATGATCCCCACCCTCCTGGGGATCATGATCATCAATTTCATCATCGTGCAGGCAGCCCCGGGCGGCCCGGTGGAACAGACTATCGCGCAAATGCAGGGACTCGATGTCAGTGCCACCTCCCGTTTCGCCGGCAGCACGCAATCCGAGATCCAAAGCAGCGGGGGCGGTGGTGACAGCGGATACCGCGGTGCACAGGGTCTCGATCCGGAACTGATCGCCCGCATCGAAAAACTGTACGGCTTTGACAAGCCTGCGCACGAGCGGCTCTGGATCATGCTCAAGAGCTATGCGATGTTCGATTTCGGGGAGAGCTTTTTCCGCGACCGTACGGTGATCGAACTCATCATCGAGAAGCTGCCGGTGTCCATCTCCCTGGGCCTGTGGACGACGCTGCTGACGTATCTCATCTCGATTCCACTGGGTATCCGCAAGGCAGTTCGGCACGGAACACGGTTTGATGTCTGGACCAGTTCGGTGGTCATCATTGGCTATGCGATCCCCAACTTCCTGTTTGCCATCCTGCTGATCGTGCTGTTTGCCGGTGGTACGTATTTCAGCTGGTTTCCGCTGCGCGGCCTGACCTCCCCGAACTTCGAGGAGCTGAGCCTGCTGGGCAAGATCGCCGACTACTTCTGGCACATCACCCTGCCAGTACTTGCCTCACTCGTCAGCAGCTTCGCCACCCTGACCATGCTGTCAAAGAATTCCTTCCTGGATGAGATCAACAAGCAGTACGTGCTCACCGCGCGGGCCAAGGGTCTCACCGAGAACCGCGTGCTGTATGGCCATGTATTCCGCAATGCCATGCTGATCATCATCGCTGGGATGCCAGCTGCGCTGATCGGGATTTTTTTTACCGGCTCACTGCTGATCGAGGTGGTCTTTTCACTGGACGGACTGGGCCTGCTCGGCTTCGAGGCAGTGCTCAACCGGGACTACCCCGTCATCTTCGGCACCCTGTACATCTTCACACTCATCGGTCTGATCCTGAAACTGATCAGCGACATCACCTATGTCATTGTCGATCCGCGCATCGACTTTGAGAGCCGGGAGCGCTGACCATGGCGCTCTCTCCGATCAACCGGCGCAGGCTGGCACAGTTTCGGGCCAACAGCCGGGGCTACTGGTCCCTGTGGATCCTCACCACGCTGGTTCTACTGACACTCTTCGCGGAGTTTCTCGCCAACGATCGCCCCCTGCTCGTTCGGTACGAAGGCAGTTTTTATGCACCCGTGCTGCGTTCTTACCCGGAAACTGCCTTTGGTGGCGAATTTGAAACCGAAGCAGATTACAAAGACCCCTACGTGGCGGAACTGATTGAGGCCAAGGGCTGGATGATCTGGCCACCGATCCGGTTCAGCTATGACACCATCAATTACGACCTGCCCACGCCAGCGCCCTCCGCACCCACTGCTGAAAACTGGCTCGGCACCGATGACCAGGGACGCGATGTGGCAGCGCGCGTCATCTACGGCTTCCGGATTTCCATCCTGTTTTCGCTTGCTCTGACCATCATCTCTTCCATCGTCGGCATTGCCGCCGGCGCCGTGCAGGGCTTTTATGGTGGCCGCGTGGACCTGATCGGGCAGCGTTTCATCGAAATCTGGTCCGGCCTCCCGGTGCTTTTCCTGCTCATCATCCTGTCCAGTCTTGTGCAGCCCAACTTCTGGTGGCTGCTTGGCATCATGTTGCTGTTCAGCTGGATGAACCTGGTGGACGTCGTGCGCGCAGAGTTCCTGCGGGGCCGGAACCTGGAATACGTTCGTGCCGCGCGGGCGCTCGGCCTTTCCAACGGCCTGATCATGTTCCGACACATCCTGCCCAATGCCATGGTCGCCACCATGACCTTTATGCCATTCCTGTTTACCGGGGGCGTCACCACGCTGACGGCTCTGGATTTTCTCGGCTTTGGAATGCCCCCCGGTTCGCCTTCGCTGGGAGAACTGGTGGCACAGGGCAAGGCCAATCTGCATGCGCCCTGGCTCGGCCTGACCGCTTTTGTCGTATTGTCCGTGATGCTCTCGCTGCTGGTATTCATCGGCGAAGCCGCGCGGGATGCATTCGATCCGAGGAAAGCCTGATGCCCGCTGTACAACAAGCCATCCTCCGCATCGAGAATCTTTCCGTCGAATTTCAGGATGGCGATCGTGTCATCCGGGCTGCGAATAACGTCAACCTGGAGATTCTCCCGGGTGAAACGCTCGCACTGGTAGGAGAAAGCGGCTCCGGAAAATCGGTCTCCGCGCTGTCCATCCTGCGCCTGCTCCCTTATCCGAAAGCCCGCCACCCATCTGGCAGGGTGCTGTTTCACGGTCAGGATCT
>JBFKXW010000269.1:0-4495 GCA_041637915.1 Pseudomonadales bacterium
CAGGAGGTGAGTCTGTGATTGATCCCCGGGCGATTGTCGATCCCTCTGCCGAAATCGCTGACGATGTCAGCATCGGGCCTTTCAGTATCATCGGCCCGAATGTGCAGGTTGGCGCAGGGACCGAAATTTTTTCCCATGTGGTGATCAAGGGGCCGACCAGCATCGGCTGCCGGAACCGCATTTTTCAATTCGCCAGTATTGGTGAGGAAAATCAGGACAAGAAGTACAAGGGCGAGCCCACACGGCTGGAGATTGGTGACGATAACGTGATTCGCGAGGGCGTCACCATGCAGCGGGGTACCGTGCAGGATCAGAGCCTCACCCGCGTCGGCAATCGCAATCTCTTCATGGTGTATTCCCACGTGGCGCATGACGTCATGCTGGGGGATGACTGCATTATTGCGAACAACGTGGCGATCGCCGGTCACGTGCATGTCGGCAATCAGGTCATCCTGGGCGGGCTGACGGGGGTCCATCAGTTCTGCCGTATCGGTGACCACGCCATGTGCGGTGCGGGCACGATTGTACTCAAGGATATTCCTGCCTACGTGATGTGTACCGGCAACCCGGCCGAGCCGCATGGAATGAACTTCGAAGGTCTCAAGCGTCGCGGCTTCAGCAAGGAAGCCATCCGTGCGCTTCGCAATGCCTACAAGGTGGTGTACCGCCAGGGTCTGACGACGGAACAGGCCCTCTCCGAACTGGATGAGATGTCTGCGGACTTCGCGGAAGTGAAGGCGTTCGCCGATTCCATTCGCGCGTCCACGCGGGGCATCGTGCGCTGATGCGTATCGCCATGGTGGCCGGTGAGGCCTCTGGCGATATTCTTGGTTCCAGTCTGATCAGGGCGCTGAAGCAGCGTTACCCGGACGCCAGCTTTGAAGGCATTGGCGGCCCGCTGATGTGCGCAGAAGGCTTTGTCTCCCATGTGCCCATGGAACGCCTGTCGGTGATGGGCCTGATCGAGGTGCTCGGACGGATTCGCGAACTGCTCGGCGTGCGGCGCAGCCTGCGGGACCGGCTGATTGCCGACCCGCCGGAGATCTTCGTCGGGATTGATGCGCCGGACTTCAATCTGGGGCTGGAAAAAGATCTCAAGGCTGCCGGGGTCCCCACGGTGCACTATGTGAGCCCGTCGGTCTGGGCGTGGCGGCAGAGCCGCGTGGAGAAGATCGGCCAGTCGGTGGACCTGATGCTAGTGCTGTTTCCCTTCGAGGCGCGTTTCTACGAGGAGCATCAGGTGCCTGTCGCGTTTGTCGGGCACCCGCTTGCGGACGAAATTCCACTGGATGCGCGTCAGGCGGAAGCCCGTGAGGCGCTGGGTGTGGACGCGCAGGCTCCGGTCGTGGCGTTGCTGCCCGGTAGCCGCGGCGCGGAGATCAAGTACCTGGGCAGAACTTTTCTGGACACGGCAGCATGGTTGTTGTCAAAACAGCCGGACGTTCAGTTCCTGCTGCCCGCCGCCAACGAGACCCGTCGTGCCCAGATTGAGGCACTCCTTGCCGCCCGGCCGGGACTGCCGTTGCGGGTGCTGGATGGTCAGTCACGTCAGGTCATGGCAGCCAGCGACGTCGTGCTGCTTGCTTCCGGTACCGCGACGCTGGAGGCGATGCTGCTCAAGCGTCCGATGGTGATCGCGTACAAGGTGAATTTCATTACCTGGTTGTTGGCCAAACTGCTGGTGAAGTCAGCCTTCATCTCATTACCCAATAATCTGGCGGGGCGTGAACTGGCGCCTGAAATACTCCAGTACAAGGCAACGCCCGAAGCGCTGGGTCAGGCCGTGCTGGAACGCCTGCGGAACCGATCCCTGCTCGAGCGTTTGGGCCAGGACTACCGGGATATCCATGCAAGCCTGCGAAGAGATGCGAGTGAGCGTGCCGCCGAGGCCATCAGCAGACTGATTCAGGATCGAAGCGCATGAGTACAATGTCACTACCAGGGCTGGCGTCTGCCGGTGTGCCCGGCGACCGGGCGGCCGGCGTCGATGAGGCGGGTCGTGGACCGCTGGCGGGCGCAGTCTACGCTGCGGCCGTTATCCTGCCGCTTGAATATGATCTGCCTGGTCTGAACGATTCGAAGAAGATCAGCGCTGCACGGCGCGATGCATTACGGGAGCAGATACAGTCGCAAAGTGTGGCCTGGTCGGTCGCCCATGCCACGGTCGCCGAGATCGACGCATTGAACATTCTGCGTGCGACCCTGCTCGCCATGCAGCGGGCGGTTGCAGCGCTACCCGTTCAGCCGGCACATGCGTTTGTGGACGGAAACCAGATGCCCTCGCTGTCCTGCAGCGCTTCCACCGTGATTGGTGGAGACGCGTCGGTGCCGGCGATCAGTGCGGCTTCCATCCTTGCCAAGACAATGCGCGACGAAGAAATGCTGTCGATGGAGCTTCAGTATCCGGGATACGGTTTTGCCAGACACAAGGGCTATGGCACCCGGGAGCATATGACCGCGCTGCGGGAACTGGGGCCGACGCCCATCCACCGGCGCTCGTTTGCACCGGTACGAAAAGCCATGGCGTGCAGCCCTGCCTGAAGTGGCCCGGTGCGGGCCTCGGGTCATGACGGCGGCTGGGTGCGAGGCGCCGGAGAGATGATCCCCGCGGTCATCAGCCCGGCAGCAATCTCTCCATGATCGTTTCCAGGGCATCCATGTCGACCGGTTTCGACAGATGATCCGTTGCCTCTGCTTCCAGGCACAGTTTGCGATCTCCCCGCATGGCTATCGCGATCGGCGGTCCGGCGCAGTTTCCGGCGCGGTTACTGACGCTCCGGACAGCGATTGACGAGTGGCCGGCACGGCTCGAAAAGGTGTTGGGCAGCAGTGAGTGGTGGGCAAGTTTTCCCGGGCTGCGGGATCAACGGGAAGCACTGATCGACCGGCTTCATGTGCTGGATGCGAAGCGCGAACAGGCGCTGAAGCAGAGATGGCCATCAGGCCATCGGCGAAATCCGCAAGCAGCCCCGATTCCGCAATCTCCCCATCCTTTCGCTCACCGCAAAGGCCGTAACCGGCGATCGGAAGCAAGGCCTGCCTGCAGGTGCCAATGACTATTTGTCCAATCCGTTGGATACCGACAAGCATGTTGACCATGCTCCGCAACTGGTTGTCCTGACCGCCCTCCGGCCTGTGCTGGGAGCCGGCGCTTCTCGCGCGCCATCCAAAATCTGATTGAATTTACGGTCGTGATCTGTTTCCTTTGCGGCATCCAATCAAAGTGAGGTCGCAATGGAAATCAACGGCAAAACGGCAATCGTGACGGGTGGGGCTTCCGGGCTGGGTGAGGCGACGGTCCGGCGCTATGTCGCATTTGGTGCGCACGTCTCCATTTTTGACATGAACGATGCGCGCGGTGCTGCGCTGGCAGAGGAACTGGGTGCTGGCGTGGCATACCACCGTGTCAACGTCTCGAGTGAGGAGGAAGTGTCGCAGGCACTGCGGGCGACTGTCGAGGCATTTGGCGGTGTCCATATCTGCAACAACTACGCCGGCATCGGTGATCCGGGCAAGACGGTCAGCAAGGGTGAGCCGCTGGCGCTGGCGCGTTTCCAGAAAGTCATCGAGGTGAACCTGGTCGGTACGTTCAACGTGCTGCGATTGGTGGCCGCACAGATGGCCACGCAGGACCCCGTCACCGTGGATGGCTGCCGTGGGGTCATCATCAATACGGCATCCATTGCCGCGTACGAGGGCCAGATCGGTCAGGCTGCCTACAGTGCCTCAAAGGGCGGTGTGGTCGGCATGACATTGCCAATTGCCCGCGATCTTGCTGCCTTGGGAATCCGGGTCAACACCATTGTGCCGGGCCTGATCCACACGCCCTTGTTTGACCAGTTGCCACCTGAAGCCATCGACAGTTTGAAATCGAGCGTACTGTACCCGCAGCGTCTCGGCAGGCCGGACGAGATTGCGCATCTCTCCCAGTACATCGTGGAGAACGACTATACGAACGGCGAGTGCATCCGCATGGATGGTGGTATCCGCATGCAGCCCCGCTGAGGGCACGGCGCGATATCCCGGCAGCGTTGTCAGTCGGTGGGTAGCGCGCTGGGTCGTACATGATGGCTGGATTGCGCCGGCGTATTCCTCGCGCCTCAGGCGAAGGCACAGCGCTGCGCGCCGTGCTGGCGGCTACATGCAGCAGTTGGCACAATGAGCTCTCTGTTTCAGGAGGGCTCGCATGTTCACGTCAGATCAGGAACGGGCGCAGGCCTACTGGCACGCCAACCTGCGTATCGTCTCGCGCCTGCTCAAACTGACGGATGAGACACCCTATCGACTGATGTAGGAGAAACAACATGAAAACAGCTAAAAAGATCCTGATACTGTCACTGGCCAGCGCCATGCTCATCTCAACCGGTGCGCAGGCCTTCTGTTTTATGAAGGGGAACAACAATAACAGTCGTATGCATGACTACTATAATTACCGTGTTCCGGTCGCTGCTTATTCGCCGGTACAGTATTACGCTTACCCGGCGGCTAGTCAGTC
>JBFKXW010000270.1:0-4484 GCA_041637915.1 Pseudomonadales bacterium
AACTGCGCACGACCGGGTCGTAGTCCAGCCCAAGGTTCCATTTCTTGATCAGGACCAGGCTGAGTGACTTGCTGTATTCACGACATAGCCCGAAGTAGCTCCTTTCATCAGGCACCTTCGGCTCATCCTTCAAAGCGGAGAGCACCGCCAGTGTGCCCAGCTCACACAGAAAACTGGCCAGCGGTACCTGATCTGCCTGCCGGTAGCGCAGCTTGACGGCGATCAGGGCGCTGTAGGCAGACTTGTGCAACATGCGTTGCCAGGCCAGCGCAAACAGCGCCTTCAAGCGCGGGCTCTGCATCACAAAAAGGCTTTTTACGCTGTGCAGCATGACAATGTTGTACACAACCTTTGTACCCAGCAGCGCAACGATTCCTTCTATGGAACTGGGCTGGTTTGCGGTCCGGTTCATCGGGCTGTTGGCGTACTTCATCAACATCGCGCACAGGCTGGGGTCCATGCGGATCAGCCTGCAAAGATCCTTATAGTCAGTATCCGGGTCACGCACAGCCTCCCGGATCTTCAGCGTCAGCGCGGGCAGGCTGGGGAGTTGTTCAGAATCCGTCATAACCTGCGAAATGACGCTCTTGTAAATGGCGTATTGTTCCTGGATGACGATCTCCAAAAGTCGCTGTTTTTTCCTTCTGCCCGGCTTCCACCAGTGTGGCCGCTTGCCGATGGCAGGCCGCCCACCAGAGCGTGCCAACCGCCATATTAGAGTACGTCAATTCAGCCGGACCCGGAATACATCCGCTTCATAATTTGTACAGCGCTTGGCCCCCGGTGCCGGCGGGCCGGCATCCTGCCTGTTGCTCAGGCGGCGTATGCACTTGTCGCCCAAAGTAAATGCATTTAGAGTGTCAATTCTTTTTGAAAACAGCATATTGCGTCCGTCTCGACTTGGCGCGCGGGAAGTTCGAAGCAGGTAGGAGCAGGTGGTGGGCACGAGTCGTGCGCAGGGCGATGAACCCCAGCTGGATGGCCGTCGGCTGCGCAGTCAGCGCAACCGGGAGCGGATCATCTCCGCGATGATGGATCTTGTGCGCACCGGTGACCTCACCCCCAGCGCCGAGGCTGTGGCCGAGAAGGCCGGTGTCGGGCTGCGCAGTGTGTTCCGTCATTTTGAGGACATGGAAAGCCTGTACCGGGAAATGGGCGTGGCGATTCGTGCCGAGGTGCAGTTGCTGACGGCGAAACCCTCTGACACCGCAGACTGGCGGCAGGGGCTGGTGCAATGGGTGGAACAGAAAACCCGCGCGTTCGAGCAGGTTACGATGTTTTTTCTCGCCGGACGCGTGTTGTTGCATAAGTCGCCGACCGTGCGCGCAGACCACGACAAGGGTGTGGAGATGGAACGCAAGGCATTGCGCAAGTTGCTGCCCGCCGAGATCAGTCGCGACCGGGAATTGTTCGATGCGCTGGAACTTGTGACCAGTTTTGACACCTGGGTGCGCCTGCGGCAGGACCAGAATCTCTCGGTCCGGCGCAGCCGCGAAGTGATGCAGCGACTGGTCGCCAGTGTGCTGGACAGCCGTGCAGGCTGACCGGCGGGGCGAGCGGCGCAGGACATGATTGATCAGACCACGAGAGGAACGAAAGGATGAAAACAAAGATCACCGAGATGTTCGCCATTGAACATCCGATCATTCAGGGTGGCATGCACTTTGTTGGTTTTGCCGAACTGGCTGCGGCCGTATCGAATGCCGGTGGGCTGGGTGTGATCACCGGGCTCACCCAACCCAACCCGAAAAAGCTGGCGGAGGAAATCTCGCGGTGTCGGGACATGACCGACAAGCCGTTCGGCGTGAACCTCACGTTTCTGCCTGCACTGGCTTCTCCGGATTATCCGGGCTATGTGCAGGCGATCATTGACGGCGGCGTGAAGATCGTTGAGACCGCGGGGAATAATCCCTCGAAGTATCTGCCCGTGCTGAAGGATGCCGGTGTCAAGGTCATTCACAAGTGCACCTCCGTGCGGCATTCGCTGAAGGCACAGGAGATCGGTTGCGATGCAGTTTCCGTGGATGGATTCGAATGTGGCGGCCACCCCGGGGAAGATGACATTCCGAACATGATTCTGTTGTTGCGCGCGCATGATGAACTGGAGATTCCGTTTGTTGCATCCGGCGGTATGGCCGACGGGCGATCGCTGGTGGCTGCGTTGGCCATGGGTGCCGAGGGCATGAACATGGGAACCCGGTTTATTGCCACCCAGGAAGCGCCGGTCCACGAGAATGTAAAACAGGCGATCGTGGCGGCCACGGAACTGGATACCCGACTGATCATGCGACCGTTGCGCAATACAGAGCGTGTGCTGGTCAATGATGCGGTGGAAAGGCTGCTTGAGAAGGAAAAAGAGAAGGGTGGCGAACTGCAGTTCCAGGACATCCTGCCGGAAGTCGCGGGTGTTTATCCGCGCATCATGCAGGAGGGCGACATGGACGCGGGCGCATGGTCGTGTGGCATGGTTGCCGGGTTAATCCATGATATTCCCACCTGTGAAGAACTGGTGCATCGGATCATGGATCAGGCAAACACCATCATTGAAGGGCGGCTGGCTGCGCTGGTTCGCTGAACCTGCCTGTATGCCATGGGGGCAAGCGTCCTGGGCTCGGGCCCGGGGCGTCGCTACGCCTTTGCTAGAAATGCATTAAACTGCCCTTTTAGCGAGGTTTGGCCTGACGAGAAGGAAGCGGCGTGGCTCCGATCACTATTCTGCATATCGATGACGATCCGGAAGAGCAACTGATTCTGCGGGACATGCTCGAGCGAATTGATCCGGATCGTTATGAATACCATGGCATGACGGATACCTGGGCAGCGGAAAATTACCTCAAGACCAGCCCTTGCGATGCCATATTCGCAGATCACCGACTGTCGCCCTCGGACCGGTACAGTTCCGGTGCCAATTTTCTTGCTTACCTCTGCGATCAGGGGCTACCCGGTCTGAAGGTCCTGATTACCGGGATGGACCCACATCACCTCAGCCTGGAGGTTCTGAATCTGATTCGTCACGACAACCTGAGCTTCGTGCCCAAACAGACTCTCAACCCGGGAATGCTGGAGCAGATCATTGCTGAGGGTCTCCAGAGAGAGCCGGAGCCATCCGGGGCGTTCAAGCGCAGCAAGTTTGTCCCGCCGACACTGCCGTTTTCACGTTTCGAGGAAGCTGCCCAGGCGTTGGTCGCGCACATCAGGCACAAGTACGGATTCCAAATGGCGATGATGACCCGTGTCAATGGCGATGACTGGCAGGTCCTGCAAGTCGAGGACCAGGGCTACGGCGTGAAAGCCGGGGACGTGTTGCGGTGGGCAGATTCTTTCTGTTCGCGCATGGTAGTGGGGGAAGGCCCCATGATCGCGTCAGACTCTCGCAATGTGCCGGCGTATCAGGCCGCCCCGGTGGGGAAGACGCTGGAAATCCGCGCATACATCGGCATTCCGGTCTGCCGTGCAGATGGATCGCTGTTTGGCACCCTGTGTGCCATTGATCCTGAAGCCAAGGAAGAGGCTATTGAGCAGGACCTCTCCGAAATACTGATGTGCGCGCAAATGCTGGGGACCATCCTGGAACAGGAGATGGTGACACAGGAACTGGAGCGCGGGCGCGAGGCAAGCCTGGCCGAGAGTCGTGCGGATGCGCTCACCGGCCTGTATAACCGGCGAGGCTGGGACCTCATGGTAGAGTCCGAGGAAAAGCGGTGTCGCCGGTACGGGCACCCCTGCACCGTGTTGATGATCGATCTCGACGGGCTGAAGGACATCAACGACACCGACGGGCATGACGCGGGGGACCTGTTGATCCAGAATGCCGCGCATGCGATCCGGGACACACTGCGTCGCGAGGATGTAGCTGCCCGCATCGGTGGGGACGAGTTCGCCGTGCTGGCGATCGAGACCGCCGCCGTTGCCGGTGAGGCACTGAAGGTCCGGTTAAAGCAGGGACTGGCCGCGAGAGGCGTGAGTGCATCCATCGGGCTGGCCCTGCGCTCGGATGCGGGCTCGCTCGAGGCGGCTTGCAAGCAGGCGGATGAGTCGATGTATGCGGACAAGCAGGCACGCAAGGCGGGTGGCTGAGGAATTCATGACCTCGCCAATGTCCTCATCCGTGTGAACACTGAAGAGATTGAAGCCGCGCGATCGCGCCTGCAGACGCTGCGGGCGGAGTTGATGAAGTTGCGCGAGGGTGCCCGGGATGCCGGCCGTCCCGTAGAGCTGGATCAGACCAGCGTGGGCCGCCTGTCGCGTATGGATGCCATGCAGGCACAGCAGATGGCTCGCGAGGCAGACCGTCGCCGGGAGCAGCAACTGGCAGCAATCGACGGGGCGTTGCGGCGCCTCGATCGTGGCGAGTATGGCTACTGCTTCGTCTGCCAGGAGGAAATTGACGCCCGCCGGCTTGCCGTGGACCCTGCCGTGACCCGCTGCCTGCGATGCAGTCCGTCGTCCCAGCCGGGTTGTTGAGCCGTACATGGAAGAGGAGC
>JBFKXW010000271.1:0-4482 GCA_041637915.1 Pseudomonadales bacterium
GCGGGTGCTGTCGCAGCGAATCGCCAAGAATGCCACGGAAGCCGCGAGTGGTACTGCGTCTGCGTACGCTTTGCTGCGCAGTTCCAAGACGGAATTTCAGACCGAACTGGACCGATTGCAAAACGGCAACCCGAGTGAGGATTTGCCGCCGGCCCCTGAGAACGCCAGTGCAGAAATCATCGGTGTGAACCAGGTGTGGACGCGGGTTGGCAAGAATACCGATGTCATTTTGAAGAGCGAAAAAACGGTACAGGCGCTTTACCAGGTGCTCGCCTCACTGGGGGATATGGCGCAGTTGCCCAAGCTGCAGCAGCAATACAACGAGGTCGTCAAGGTGCTGCTCGCCCGCGGCGCCCCGGCCGACCAGATTGCCACGGCGCACAATCAGACCACGCTGGCTTCGGCCATGATGAGTAACCTCAAGCAGGTGCAGGCCGGCGGCGAAGGTGCGGTGAAGGCTGCTGACCTGTTCGGCAAGCAGGTTCGCTTGTTCGACCTGCAGGTCAAGGCCATGCTCGAGGGCAACCGCAATCTTGGCATCAGCCGGGTGACCACGCCCGCGGCTGTGCAGATCCTCAATGGAATTGATGAGCGCCTGCGTTCGCTGATTCCGGTGGTCGAGCGCGTCGTGGAAACCTCGCCGGAACTGTCCAATGTGCGGTCTGCCGCGAACGAGATATTCGCGGATTCTCAGAACCTGCTGCGGACCACATCAGATCTCGCCTCCCGGCTGGATACGCTTTCGGAAGACCGGCTGATCGGTCCGATCTTCGGCTATTTTTTTGGCATTCTGGCTGTGGGTTCGATTCTCTGGATGGCCATCATCCTGTACCAGGACACCAAGAACCGCATGCGCGAGACCGAGTCGGTCAATGAGAAAAACCAGAACGCCATCATGCGGCTGCTGGATGAACTGGCCGACCTCGCCCACGGGGATCTGACCGTAACCGCAACAGTGTCGGAAGACTTTACCGGAGCGATCGCGGACTCCATCAACTACACCATCGACCAGCTGCGGATTCTCGTCTCGACCATTAACGGGACGGCCGTGAGCGTGTCCTCCGCGGCGCAGGAAACGCAGGCGACTGCCATGCATCTGGCCGAAGCCAGTGAGCACCAGGCACAGGAAATCGCCGGGGCATCGGCGGCCATCAACGAAATGGCGGTCTCCATCGACCAGGTCTCCTCGAACGCGCTGGAGAGTGCCTCGGTGGCCGAACGCTCTGTGTCGATTGCCAAGAAGGGCAACGAGGTGGTGAAGAACACCATCAACGGCATGGACACCATCCGCGAGCAGATCCAGGAGACGTCCAAGCGAATCAAGCGACTGGGCGAAAGCTCCCAGGAAATCGGCGATATCGTATCGCTGATCAATGACATTGCTGACCAGACCAACATTCTTGCGCTGAACGCAGCGATCCAGGCGTCGATGGCCGGTGACGCCGGGCGCGGTTTCGCGGTGGTGGCGGACGAAGTGCAGCGTCTTGCTGAGCGATCCAGCGCAGCGACCAAGCAGATTGAGGCGCTGGTAAAAACCATTCAGAGCGATACCAACGAAGCGGTGATCTCGATGGAGCAAACCACGTCCGAGGTGGTGCGGGGTGCCCGACTCGCGCAGGACGCCGGTGTCTCGCTGGAGGAAATCGAGAGCGTATCGGCCAACCTCGCGGAACTGATTCAGAACATCTCCAACGCGGCGCGCCAGCAGGCGGCTTCCGCAGGCCACGTATCCAATACGATGAACGTGATTCAGGAGATCACCTCGCAGACGTCGGCCGGTACCAACGCAACCGCGAGCTCGATTGGCAACCTGGCACAGCTCGCTACCGAAATGCGCAACTCGGTGGCAGGCTTCAAACTGCCCCAGTCCAGCAACTGATCGGTTGAGTCCGGAAGGCATTTCGCTCATGGGTCCCGCGCAGTCAGAAGGCTCGGCGCGCCAGTCCTGGTCGTATGCTCCGGCACCGGACATGGCAGATGGCGAGTTTGAGGACTGGCGCGAATTGCTAGAGCAGCGTACCGGCATGCAGTTGTCTGAGGAGCGCAAGATCTTTCTGCGCACCAACCTGGCGGGCCGCATGCGGGAACTCGGGCTGTCCTGCTACCGCGATTACTACCTGTTGGTGACCGACCGCACTTCCGGCGGTCTGGAGTGGATTCGCCTGGTGGACCGGCTCACTGTGCATGAAACGCGATTCTTCAGGAATCCGCAGGCTTACGAAGTAGTGCGGGATTATCTGGCCAACTACAGGCAGCCCTTCGACCCACGTTTTTCTTGTGACGCCTGGAGTATCGGCTGTTCTACTGGCGAGGAGCCGTATTCCCTTGCGATGGTGCTGCACGACGTGTTGTCGGGCCGGCACATGCAGGCAAACTTCTCCGTCACCGGCAGTGATATCAGCCTGCCGGTGCTGGCGCGCGCCCGCGAGGGCGCCTACTCCCGCCGCGCGCTGGAGCATGTGCCGGAGCCGTACCGGGCACATTATTTTGAGCAGTTCGCGGATGATTACGCGCGTGTCACGCTCGAGTTGCGCCGTCGCGTGTGCTTCGCCCAGGTCAACGTAATGGAGTTGCGAAATGCCCCGGTGCGCGATCTTCAGATCATTTTCTGCCACAACATGCTGATCTACTTCCGGCGCTGGCTTCGTGAGCGGATTCTCAACGAACTCGTCGGTCGCCTGCGGCCGGGCGGCCTGCTGGTTATCGGTCTTGGGGAAGCGTCCACCTGGTCCCATGCGGATATGAGTGCCTGGCCGGCGACCGGCGTTCAGGCATGGACACGGCGGGAAGCAGCCTGATGGAAGATCGCGATTACACGGCACTGAGCTGGGTGCGAGGCGAACTGGAGGAAACCGTCCGGCTTGCCACGCAAAGCCTGGAGGAATACGCCGAGGCACCAGAGGATGCTTCACGGCTGCGCTTCTGTGCCAACTACATTCACCAGATCGGCGGAACGATGCGCATGCTGGGCCTGCGCGGTGCGATCCTGCTCTCGGATGAAATGGAGGCGCTCGCCGAAGTTTTGGGCGAGGACCCCTCTTCGTTGAATGCAGAGGCCGCCCGCCAGGCGCTGATGCAGGGGCTGGTCCAGTTGCCGGTGTATCTGGATCAGGTGCAGGCAGGCATGTCGGATTCACCGGTTACCTTGCTGGGGGTGCTGAACGAGCTTCGCGCTGTGCGGAAGCTGCGGCCCATGGCGGAGGCGGATTTCTTCTCCATTGACTGGAACCGGGACTACGCACGATCGACACCACCGGCACCATTGCCCGATACCACAAGGCACGCGGAATTGATTCGTGCCGCCCGCAAGGAGTATCAGTCCGAGCTGGTGTCGATCATGCGTGCCGATCAGCCGGCACTGCATCTGCGACGTATGGCCGGGATTGCTGCACGGCTGGACAGCGCGTGCAACGCAGGGGGCAGAAGTGTGCATTTCTTCTGGATCGCAAATGCATTGTTCCGCGCCGCGGGCGCAGAACAGATTGAGGTGAGCAATGATGTGCGCACCCTGCTGCGGCAGATCGATGGTCAGATCAAGCGACTGATCGAGGCCGGCGCGGACCGCTTCCCGCATGATGACGAGAGCCGTGCGATCCAGGATCGCATGCTGTTCTACCTGCGTGGCGTGGAGAGTGAAGACGCCGCCGTGCAGTCGGTCACCTCCGTCTACCTCCCGGAGCGCGTCGAAGAGCAGAGCGCACTGGACCGGGGCACGCTGCGCAGCGTGGTGGAAGCCCTGCTGGAGGATATCGGCCAGGCCAAGGATCGTCTTGATCTCTATCAGCGTGCCAAGCCACGCAACGAAGCAGATTTCCACGATCTGCGCGATCGCATCAAGCATGTGCTCAGCAGTATGAGCCTGCTGAACGCGGATGCTGCCCGACAGGCGCTGTCCGCCGCCCTGCAGGACATGGAGCAAAGGTCAGAAGTGTCGTCTGAAGGTGAAGACGAACTCCTGGTGGATGTCGCGAGCGCCTTGCTGTACGCCGAAACTGCATTGGCCAGTCTCGCCGGGTTGCGGAGCAAGCGGGATTCCGGTGGCGAGGGGGACCGCGCGCAAAGCATCCAGGAAGTGCAGGTCGCGGTCATCGAGCAGGCACGCCACGGGCTGGAGCAGGCAAAAGATTCAGTGATCCAGTTTTCGGCGGCCGGTTTCGACCCGGCCAAGCTGGAAGATCTGCCGGAACTGCTTGCCGGAGTGCGCGGTGGTCTGTCCATGATTGAGATGCCCCGTGCAGTCGGCGTGCTTGAAGAGGTTGAGCGTTTCGTCAAGAAAGAGCTGTTGACCGGCAACCAGGCTGGCGACTGGAAGATGCTCGACAAGTTGGCGGATGCCATCACCGGCGTGGAGTATTTTCTCGAGCGCGAACAGGAAAATTCCAATGAGCGGAATCAGTCCGTTCTGGATATTTCGGAGCGCAGCCTGAGTGATCTCGGCTATCCGGTGCCTGGTGCGAAGCCGGCGCCGGTTGAAGAGGAGGA
>JBFKXW010000272.1:0-4478 GCA_041637915.1 Pseudomonadales bacterium
CCCCCGTGGGGAGCTGGAAATCACCGACATCAATAAACTGTATCTCGAAGCGGGCCAGCTCAATGTTGAGATTCTGAGCCGTGGCACGGCCTGGCTGGATACCGGCACACATGACTCGCTGCTGGATGCGGCCCTGTTCATCCGGGTGGTGGCAGAGCGCCAGGGCCTGAAGATCTGTTGTCCGGAGGAGATTGCCTGGCGGCAGGGCTACATCTCGGATGAGCAGTTGCTTGCCCTGGCCCAGCCACTGCTCAAGAACGACTATGGCCAATACCTGAAAAACCTGTTGGAACACCGAGTTTTCGAATGATTTTCACACCCACCGATATACCGGACGTCATCCTGATCGAGCCCCGCGTCTTCGGGGACCATCGCGGTTTTTTCATGGAAACGTGGAACGCAGAAACCTTCCGCGAGTCCGGGCTGGACCTGCATTTTGTGCAGGACAATCACAGCCGCTCCGGGCGCGGCATCCTGCGCGGCCTGCATTATCAGACGCAGCAGCCACAGGGAAAGCTGGTGCGGGTCACCTTGGGCGAGGTCTATGATGTCGCCGTCGACATGCGACGCAGTTCCCCCACGTTTGGCCAGCACGTCGGCATCACGCTCAATGCCGACGACAAGCAGATGCTGTGGATTCCACCCGGCTTCGCGCACGGCTTTCTCGTCACCAGCGATGAATGCGAATTCCTCTACAAGTGCACAGATTTTTATGCGCCCGAACACGAGCACTCCCTGCTGTGGAATGATCCGTCGCTCGGGATCGAGTGGCCCCTCGGTGATCATGACCCGGTACTCTCCGAAAAGGACGCGCAGGGTGTGCCGCTGGACGAGGCGGAAACCTACTCATGAGGGTGCTGCTCACCGGCTCGCATGGCCAGCTCGGCAGCGAACTGCTGGGCTGCGCACCCGATGGCGTGGAGGTGACTGTCACCGACATGCAGCATCTCGATATCGGGGACGCGGACGCCGTGCGCGCGCAGGTGCTGAGCCTGCGGCCGGACTGGATCATCAACTGTGCCGCCTACACCGCGGTCGACCGCGCCGAGGAAGAGCCTGAGCTCGCCTATCGGGTCAATGCAGTGGGCCCCTGCAATCTCGCGCAGGCCGCTGCGGATACCTCCGCACGCATGTTGCAGATATCCACCGACTTCGTTTTTAACGGTCGTCAGGGCAGGCCGTATCAACCCGGCGACGTGCCCGATCCGCTGGGCGTCTACGGCGCCAGCAAGCTGGCAGGCGAACGCGCGGTGCTGGACACATTGGCAGAGCGAAGCATCATCATTCGCACCGCCTGGGTATACGGCGTCCACGGCAACAACTTCGTGAAGACGATGCTGCGCCTGATGGCAGAGCGAGAGGCACTTTCCATTGTCTGCGACCAGATTGGCACCCCGTCCTCTACCGCCAACCTGGCCCAGGCGATGTGGAAGTCGGTGCTGCAGGATACTGCGAGCGGCGTCTATCACTGGACCGACCTGGGAGCCTGTAGCTGGTATGACTTCGCGGTGGCGATCCAGGAGGAAGCGCTGGCCTTGCGTCTGCTACCCAGGGAGATCCCGATCGCGCCGATTGCGGCTGCCGATTACCCGACGCTTGCCACGCGTCCGCATTACAGTGTGCTGGACACTGCCGCGCTGCGTTCGGCGCTGGATCTGCCGGGTCAGCATTGGCGGGCTGCCCTGCGCGCCACGCTGTCCCGTTTGGCAGAGGGTTCAGAACCATGACTCATGGATTACTCGTGACCGGAGGTGCCGGTTTTATCGGTGCCAATTTTGTCTATGACTGGCTGGCCCAATTCCCGCGGGACCGGATTGTTGTGCTGGACGCACTGACCTACGCAGGCTGCGAGGCCACGCTCGCCCCCCTGGAGGAATCCGCCCGTTTCCGGTTTGTGCAGGGGGACATCTGCGATCAGGGCCTGGTTGAAAAACTGTTGCGGGATGAATCGCTGCATACCATCGTGCATTTCGCGGCGGAGTCCCACGTAGACCGTTCCATCAGCGGCCCGGACGCTTTCATCGAAACCAATGTGGTGGGCACACACAGTCTACTGAAAGCAGCGCGCGCCATCTGGATGAACGCACAACAACCGGTCGAGGAGCATCTGTTTCACCACGTATCCACGGACGAGGTATTCGGCACGCTGGAACCGGACGATCCGGCATTTTCAGAAACCACGCCCTATGCGCCCAACTCCCCCTACTCGGCCAGCAAGGCGGGTTCTGACCACCTGGTGCGCGCCTACCACCACACCTACGGGCTGCGGGTCAAAACCACCAACTGCTCGAACAACTACGGCCCGTACCAGTTTCCGGAAAAACTGATCCCCTTGTGTCTGCACAACATGCTGTCCGGCCTCCCACTGCCGATTTACGGGGACGGTATGAATATCCGGGATTGGCTGTACGTCACCGACCACTGCGCCGGCATTCGCCTGGTAATGGAAAAGGGGCGGCTGGGAGAGACCTACAACATCGGCGGTAACAACGAGTGGGCCAACATCGATATCGTCCGGCTGATGTGCAGCATCGTGGATGATCGCTTTGCCACGGATGACGCCCTGCGCGAGCGATACCCGGCCTCGCCCGCTGCGTCCGGATCCCGCTGCGAGGATCTGATCACCTATGTCACGGACCGACCCGGCCATGACCGGCGCTACGCGATTGATGCCCGCAGGATCATGGGCGAATTGGGGTACGCGCCTGCAGAGACCTTTGAAACCGGGATCCGCAAGACGATCGACTGGTACCTCGCGCACGAGGACTGGTGGCGCCCCCTGGTTCAGGATTGAGGAGATCCGCATGTCTGCTGAAGTCACCATTCTGGTCCCCAACTACCGCACTCCGGAACTGACGCGCATCTGTCTGCGACTGCTGCGCAAGCATACCGACCCGGGCCGTATGCATGTCATTGCCATCGACAACAACTCCGGCGATGACTCGACCGAGTACCTGCGTTCCCTGCAATGGATCGAACTGATTGAGCGAGAGGGCATTCCCGGCGAGAACGGCCCGCAATCACATGCCCGTGCGCTGGACCTCGCAGTGGAGCGTGTACAGACGCCCTACTTTCTTTCCATCCACACCGACACTTTCGTTCGCCGCGATGACTGGCTGGACTATCTGCTGTCTCATATCGACGGGAAAGACAAGGTCGGGGGCGTGGGATCCTGGAAACTGGAGAGCAAGACCGCTCTGCGCCGTTTCGCCAAGCGTGTGGAGCAGAAGGTCCAGGGTGGTTATTACGATGCAATCGGCAAGACCGACCATAAAATCGAAGGCAAAGGTCGGAACTATCTGTACCTGCGCAGCCATTGCGCCCTGTATCGTACCGCGCCGGTGCATGCCCACAACCTGAAGTTTTGTGAGCTGGAGGGCGACCGTGCCTGCGGGCAGGTGCTCCACAAGAGTCTTGAGGAACAGGGCTTCGAGATGATCTTTCTGGAGTCCGAGCATCTCGGGAAATACATGGACCACGTCAATCACGCCACCATGATCCTCAACCCGGAGTTGAGTTCACGTGGTGAAGCGCGCGCGAAGGATATCAAGCGCGTCGAGCAGTCGCTGAAGGCGGTCAATGCGGAGGCCATTCTGGCGGACACCTCGCTGGACGGATGACATCACGCTGGCTCTGCTGAACCTCATTCGTCTCGCACCGCTTCCAGCGGGGCACTTCCAGCGGCGGCGCAAGCCGTACAGCAAGCGCCACATCGCCAACCCGGCTCAGCAGATCTCCCAGCGCATCCGCCGGTGATCCGGCACATCCACGCGCTTGCGGTTACCCCGGAAGGCCCGCTCTGCCACAACGACGAAACCGGTTCGTTCGTACAGCGCCTGTGCGCGCGGATTGCGGGCCGAGACATCCAGCTCCAGCGCACGCTTGTGATCGGACTCCGCCAACGCGCGCGCATGCGCCAGCATCTGGGCGCCAATGCCTTGTCCCTGCACCGCCGTACTGACCGCAAGGTTGGCCACGTACAACGCATCCTCGGAAGGCGGCGGCATCATGGCACTGACCGGCATGCTCTGACGCACGATCCGCAGCGCGCCGATCATGCCGTAGTGACGCGAAGACTGCGACAGCGCCTCGCGCGCCAACCGTAGATGCGCTTCCAATCCGTAGAACGCACCGGTACCGATGACCCCGTTCTCCGCTACCGCAACGAAGTGATTGCGGTAACCCGCAAAACCACCGCCGTCCTGGAATGCGTACTCCAGAAATCCAAACGCGGTACGCTCCGGCAGGGAGAACACGTACTCGTAGGCATCCGGGCCGGAACTGAAAATCAGTGGCGCTGCAGCCGTCACGTCTGAAGCGACCGCAGGCCGGATTTCACTCATGTGTTCTCGTGCAGCCACAGATTCAGCGGTGTCGCCGCAGTACAAAAAGACTGGCAGGTTTCGAGCAGTGCTTCCCTGTCTTTCAACACCTTACGGGTGAACTTGGCGGAGCGAACCCAAAGCGCATTATAGCGG
>JBFKXW010000273.1:0-4464 GCA_041637915.1 Pseudomonadales bacterium
TCCATGCGCGAGCCGGTGTCGATCAGGGCGGTAGCCAGAATGGTCAGGCTGCCGCCTTCCTCGATGTTTCTGGCGGCGCCAAAGAAACGCTTCGGCTTCTCCAGCGCATGCGCATCGACGCCACCGGTCAGCACCTTCCCGGAGGAGGGAATGACAGTATTGTAGGCACGCGCCAGTCGGGTGATGGAGTCGAGCAGGATCACCACATCTTTCTTGTGCTCCACCAGGCGCTTGGCTTTCTCGATGACCATTTCGGCAACCTGCACGTGGCGCGAGGGTGGTTCGTCAAACGTGCTGGCGACGACCTCGCCCCGCACCGAGCGTTGCATCTCGGTCACTTCCTCGGGGCGCTCATCAATGAGCAACACAATGAGGTAGCAGTCCGGGCTGTTGCGTGCGATGGAATGGGCGATGTTCTGCAGCATCAGGGTCTTGCCCGCTTTCGGCGGCGAGACGATCAGGCCGCGCTGACCCTTGCCGACCGGGGCAGCGAGATCAATGGTGCGAGTGGTGAGATCTTCCGTGCTGCCACTGCCGATTTCCATCTTCAGTCGCTGCTTGGGGAACAGCGGCGTAAGGTTTTCAAACAGGATCTTGCTCTTGGCGTTCTCCGGCTTGTCGAAGTTGATTTCACTGACCTTCAGCAGGGCGAAGTAGCGCTCACTGTCTTTGGGGGGGCGGATCTTGCCGGACACCGTATCGCCGGTGCGCAGGTTGAAGCGCCGGATCTGGCTGGGGGACACGTAGATGTCATCCGGTCCGGCCAGGAAGGAACTGTCCGCAGAGCGCAGGAAGCCGAAGCCATCCTGCAGAATTTCCAGTACACCATCCCCGTAGATATCCTCTCCTTCGCGGGCATGCCGTTTCAGGATCGAGAAAATGACATCCTGCTTGCGCGAGCGCGCGAGGTTTTCCAGCCCCATTTCCTCGGCGATATTCAGGAGTTCGGGTACGTTCTTTTGCTTGAGTTCAGTGAGATTCATGGTGGTACTGTCGGTAAAGGTTGAAAATACGGGAGATCGCGGCGGAGTGGCCGGTAATCAGGACGCGCGTTGGGAAGAAAAAGCGAATATGCTGGTGTGGATTAACAGGTTCCGGAGCCGGACGGCGAATCCGGGGCCGAATTTAACACTGAGCGTAGACCGCGGCAAGCACCGGCGCCAGCCGCGTGGATCAAAGGTTGCTGTCCAGGAAGGCTGCCAGTTGCGATTTGTTCAGCGCGCCGACTTTGGTTTCCTCGACATTGCCACCCTTAAAAAGGATCAGCGTCGGGATGCCGCGAATGCCGAACTTCGGTGGCGTCTGCGCATTGGCATCAATGTCCAGCTTGCAGATTTTCACGCGTCCCTCGTATTCCTGCGCGATTTCTTCCAGCACCGGCGCCACCATCTTGCAGGGGCCGCACCATTCGGCCCAGAAATCAACGAGAACCGGCACTTCGGACTGCAGCACCTCGGTGTCGAAGCTGTCGTCGGTTACGGCTACGGTGTGTTCGCTCATGGGGTCGTTTCTCCGGGTTTCCTGGGCGCGTTCGGCGCGATTCGGTATTCAGTCTATCATTGCGCCCGGCTGGCAGCCTAACGGCCAGCTACACTGGCTGAAACGGAAGGCGGGATGCACCATGTCGGACTCTGATTCCCCCAATCATGTGGGCGCGGCAGCGCCAATTCAAGTCTCAGATGCCGTCGTGCCGGCCGATGAAGGCACTTCTGACCTGTTTGCGGCCATTGACCTCGGGTCGAACAGTTTTCACATGGTGATCGCGCGTCACGCCCAGGGGGAGATCCGCGTCGTCGAGACGCTGGGCGAGAAAGTACAGCAGGCTGCCGGTCTGGATAAGAAGGGCTATCTCTCCAGCGATGCCCAACAGCGCGGCCTGGACTGTCTGGGGCGCTTCGCCCAGCGCATCGTGGGGCTGCCGCCGCAAGCGGTGCGTGTGGTCGGGACCAATACGCTGCGTGCGGCGCGCAATCGGCAGGAATTTATCTATCGGGCGCGCCAGGTGCTCGGTTATCCGATCGAGATTATTTCCGGCCGCGAGGAGGCGCGCCTGATTTATCTGGGTGTCGCCCACGGTCTGCCGGCGGTGGAGGGCAAGCGACTGGTCATCGATATCGGTGGCGGCAGCACCGAGTTCACCATCGGCGAGTGGTACGAACCGTTGTTGCTCGAGAGCCTCCATATGGGGTGCGTGTCCTATATGGCGCGCTTCTTTGAGGGTGGCAAGCTCAGTGAGGAGCGCATGCGGCGCGCCGAGGCCGCCGCGGGCCTGGAAATGGTCAATATCGAGCAGGAATACCGGAAAGTGGGCTGGCAGCACTGTGTCGGTTCCTCGGGGACCATCAAGGCGGCGCACCGGGCCATGGTGGCGAACGGCTGGAGCGAGTCGGGCATTACCCGGGAGGGGCTGAACCAACTGCGCAAGGCGATTCTCAAGTGCGGGACCTGCGAAGAGATCCAGATCGAAGGCGTGACCGAGTCCCGGCGCATGAACCTCCCGGCGGGACTGGCGATCCTGTGTGCTGTATTCGAAGCGTTTCGCGTGGAGCACATGGATTACTCCGAACATGCGCTGCGGGAGGGCGTTCTACATGATCTGGTCGGGCGCTACCAGCATGAGGATGTACGCGAGCGCACCATCAATGCCATGCAGGAACGCCATCACGTGGACGTTACGCATGCCCACATGGTGGAGCACACTGCGCAGGTGATTCTGTCGCAGGTGGGGGAAGCATGGAAACTGACGGACCCGGTGCTGCGCGATTGGTTGCGCTGGGCCGTGCGGCTGCATGAAATCGGCCTGTCGATCTCGCACACCCAGTTTCACAAGCATGGTGCCTATCTGGTCGAGCATTCTGATCTCACCGGCTTTTCGCGCTCCGAGCAACTCGCCGTTGCACTGCTGGTACGCGGCCACCGCCGCAAGATTCCGCTGGACGAATTCGATCCGTTGCCGGACACGGAGCGCGAGAAGCTGCTGTATCTCTGTGTTGTGATGCGTCTGGCGATTCTGCTGCATCACAGCCGTGCCGAGGAAACACTGCCGGTGTTCTCGCTGAAGGCCAAGAAACGCAAGGTCTGGCTGGAATTTGCCACTGACTGGCTGGACAACCATCCACTGACCCGCGCGGATCTGGAGCAGGAAGCGCGTTATCTCAAAAAAATCGATATTTCGCTGGAGTACGGTTGAAGGATCAGATAGCCAGTGCAGCGAGCAGTTGTGCCTGCGCGGAGATGCGTTCTTCCCCCTCAGCCGGTTGACTGAGCTCGTACTTGCCGTCCGGCTTCAGTTCCCAGCTCTGGCAGTTATCCGCCAGGTACAGCTCCAGTTCATCCAGAACGCGCCGCGCGATCTTCTCGTTTTTCACCGGGAAGCAGGTTTCCACGCGCCGCAGCAGATTCCGCTCCATCAGATCGGCGCTGGAAAGATAGACCTGCGGGTTTCCGTCATTGGCAAACCACAGCGCACGGGTGTGCTCCAGGAAACGGCCCACCATGGAAATGACACGGATGTTCTCTGAAATCTTTGGCAGGCCCGGACGCAGGCAACACATGCCGCGCACGATCAGATCGACCTTCACGCCGGCCTGAGATGCGCGGTACAGGGCGCGGATGACTTTGGGCTCCGTGAGTCCGTTGCACTTGATGATGATGCGTGCCGGCTTGCCATCCGCTGCGTTGCTGGTTTCCTGCTTGATGCGCTCCAGGATCTGTTTGTGCAGTGTAAAGGGCGCATGGAGCACTTCCTTCACGCGCATCGCGCGACCCATGCCGGTTAGTTGTTGGAACAGCTTGTGCACGTCATTGGTGATGGAGTTGTCACAGGTCAGCAGGCTGTAATCGGTGTACAGCCGGGCATTCAAGGCGTGGTAGTTGCCGGTGCCGAGATGCACGTAGCGGCGCAGTTCGCCCTGCTCCCTTCGCACCACCAGCATCATCTTGGAATGCGTCTTGTAGCTGACGACCCCGTAACAGACCACCGCGCCGGCTTCCTGCAGGCGGCTCGCCAGTGTGAGGTTCTCCTCCTCATCGAAGCGCGCGCGAATCTCGATGACAGCAGTCACCTCCGTGCCGGCCCGGGCTGCTTCCACCAGTGCACTGACAATCTCAGAGTCGGCCCCGGTCCGGTACAGGGTCTGCCGGATCGCCAGCACATTCGGATCCTTGGCCGACTGGCGGATCAGGTCGACGACCGGTGTAAACGATTCGAATGGATGGTGCAGCAGGATGTCGGACTTGCGAATTGCATCAAAGATGCTTTCCTTGCGCTGCAGAATCCTCGGCACGCCCGGAGTGAACGGAGTGTACGAATGCTTGTTGAGATGTTCCAGGCGCGTGATGGAGAACATGCGCGTCAGGTTCACTGGCCCGTTCACCCGGTAGCACTCGGCCTCGGTCAGATCGAACTGGCGCAGCAGGGCCTCCACCAGTTCCTCCGGGCAGTTGTCCGCGGTTTCCAGCCGA
>JBFKXW010000274.1:0-4398 GCA_041637915.1 Pseudomonadales bacterium
GCAACAGGAATTGGAGCGTATCGCGACTGACACAGCATTCAATGGCCGGAATCTGCTTGATGGTTCTTTCAGTGGTACCCAATTTCACATTGGTGCTTTTGCTTTTCAAACGGTGCAGGTGGACATCGGCAACGTCCGTAACGCTGCGATTGGCACCCAGCAGCTGACCACACGGTTCGGCGGTGGAGCGATCAATGCGGCGGTAGAGGCGGCGGCGACGAACGTACTCGCTGGTACTGTGACCATTGACGGGGTTTTTGGAACGGAAACCCTGAACGTGGCTGCCGGCGACAGCGCGTCTCGTGTTGCCGAGCTGACAAATCGCGCCTCAGAGGCGACGGGCGTTACAGCCAACGCGATCACCTACGCACGGATTCAGAACTTTGCCTCAGGAACCGGCAATCCGGACACGATGAGCTTTGATCTGACGGGAACGGGTACTGCCACAATTTCTGCAACGGTTGTCGATGCTGATCTGAGTGGTTTGACAGATGCAATCAATGCCGAATCGGGCTCTACAGGGGTGAGCGCGACCCTGAACGTCGCTGGCGATACTGTCACGCTATACAACGCAAGTGGCGAGAATATCCTGATTGAAGATGTCGAATACGGGGATGGGGGTACAACGTCGGAATTCATTGGCCTGCAGTCCGACGGACTCACAGCGTCAGGGCCGGCGCAGGACATGGATGACGGTGATGCTGCGTTCATCGTCGGGGGTACCGTGATTTTCGACTCCTCTCGCGCATACGCCGTAACATCCAATGTCGCGGCTCTTTTTGCAGCAGGCTCGAACACCTCGACGCTGCAGTCAGTGGACACCGTGGATATATCATCCCAACGTGGCGCCAATGACGCAATTTCCATCATCGAAGGCGCACTGGCGCGGGTGGCAGAGACGCGTGCTGGTCTGGGCGCGGTCCAGAACCGCCTCCAGGCAACAATTTCCAATCTCGAAAATGTCGCTGAGAATGTCGGCAATGCACGCTCCCGGATTCGGGACGCAGATTTTGCCAGGGAAACGGCTGAACTGACCCGTGCGCAAATTCTGCAGCAGGCCGGAATCTCGGTACTCTCGCAGGCCAATGCGCTGCCGCAACAGGTGCTCGCTCTGCTGCAGTGATCCGCGTGGATCTTTTTGATTCGATGCACAAGTCCAGCCCCTTGCCGGGCCTTGTATGAACCGTCGGATACCGGCCAGTTTCAGCGTGGCCGCACCCACTGCCCAGATCGGCAACCTGCAGGCATGCAGATGGATCAGGACGTGCCGGATTCATCGCACTTCGGGTTTCCGGCTATCCATCCGTTCCCTTCCCTGGCGCGCACTGCCCCGATGCAAGTCCACCATGCATCGGGCAAATCCTGCCCGGTCCATGAGGCAACCGGTGTTGCGCGCAGGCAACTCCGGCTTTACTGCCGCGGAAACCAGGGGGAAAGCCGGTTGCTGTATTGCTGGTGGGGCCGCAATCCATTTCGCTTGCAGATCGGCCCGCACATTGAGCAGTTTATCCAGTTTCTGATCCAGTGTGCCGAAGTTCGCTGAATCTGCAGGGTGTTTACTACACTGGATGGTATTAGTACGTGTGGCAGGTATTCCGCATGACCCGTAAGTTGCTGATCATCGAAGACAGTCGTCTGACGCGCAGTATGATCCATCAGATGGCGGTTGATGAATTCCCCGAACTGATTGTTCTTGAGGCACCGGACGCCGAATCGGCGTCACTGATTCTGGCTGAACAGCACGTTGACCTGGTCACGCTGGATCATAATATGCCGGGCCTGGAAGGCATGGGCTTTGTGCCCCAGTTGAAGAAGCTGGCCCCGGACGCAAGGGTCTGCATGATTACTGCGAATCTGCAGAACGAGACTGTGAGTGATTGCCGAGAACTGGGAATTTGCTATCTGCCGAAACCGGTAGAGCAGGAAGCGCTCATTGACTTTTTACGCAGTGGAATGGAATGAGCATCCAACTGTCGCCCGACATGTTCGATGCGATCTCCGAGGTCTTTAACATTGGCGTGGGCCATTCGGCCAAGTCGCTGAGAACCATGATCCAGGCGCCGGTTTCGGTGAGCACCCCGGTTGTGGAAATCTTGTCTGAAACGGAATCCAGGAGTGAGTTCAATATCGCGCCGGAGAAGTTCATGATAGGGACCTGCACCTCTTTTGAAGGGGGTTTCGGTGGAGATGCGATGCTGCTGCTGCCGTCGTACTCGGCGATCAACCTTTCGGATGCGATCGTGAAATTCGGACCGAAGACCGCGACGCCGGTTCCAACGCAGGACATCATCGAAGAGGTGGGGAACGTCATGATCGTTGCCTGTTTCACCAAGATCGCGGATATTTTGGGGGTCCGCCTGAGCAGTACCGTGCCGATCTATCTGGCCGGCATGGAAGATATCCGCAAGCGCTTTCGCGCGCAGATGGCAGACGATGTGATCTGGTTTCGCTTCCAATTCTCAGTGAACCAACTGCAGGTCTCGGGCTATATCTATTTGCTCATGGATCCCATGCACACCTTTTTGCATGCTGTGCAGAGCCTTATCGACAAAACCTTTCCCGCGAGCGGTTCGCGGAGCCACGACCACTGATGCCGGGAAAGGACGGCAGCTCGCCGTTCTCGCTACCTACGACCCGTTGCCCCTTCATGTCCTTCTCCCTTTGTCGGGCGGGATCGCAATGCACCCAGTGGAGGCAGGTGCAATGGCCGGTAGGTATGCCGAAAGTGCCGCTGCGGGAACCGCCGCCGGCAGCCTCGGAGGAGAACATGCCCTGCGGGTACAAATACCGGCGCAGCCCATGCAGCCTCCACGGGTGGCAAACCTGATCCTCATTTGGAACGCGTGAAGTAAGACGGCTTCTTCCCGGCAATGCGACAGGATGCGCGGGGCCGCCATGCCGTGTTGCGGACGCCGTTTTACATCAATCGCTGAACCTGGTTTCTGCGCAGAGACTCCAAGGTCGATCTGACCGACCTGGCGCTGGGGGCGCTGATGCCTGCGGATTCGCCGCCAGCCCCCCATGAGGGACCTGCTGCCATGACTACATGCGGGTTGTTTCTCCGGTGTGCGTGCCGACCATGGTGGAGAGCTGCGCGACGTCCAGCAGAATGGCGTCCGCCCGGGGCAGCCGTCGCAGTTCCGGCACAGCGTGGAACACATACCCGCCCAGGACAATTGCCGGCATGTGCGTGTGGAAGTTGGCGCGTACCTGCTCGCAAATTTGCAGCGCGGCACGCATCTGCTGTCCGGTACTGACCGAGAGTCCGATGCCGTCAGGTTGCTGCCGGTCAATCATTGTCATCAACGCCTCGGTCGGTGCGTTGGCGCCGAGAAAAATGGATTCCCAGCCAGCCATCTCGAAGACCCAGGACACCATCTCCAGGCCCATGCTGTGCTGGTTTCCTTCCACGCAGGCGAGAATCACTTTCTTCTTGGACGCGGGCGGTTTTTGCAACTGGCTGTACGCGTTGCGGATGGCGTGATTGGTAATGCCGGTGGCAACGTGTTCTTCGGTGACACTGATCCGGTTGTGCTGCCAGAGCAGCCCGATCTGATACATGGATGGGGCCACGATTTTCGACAGGCTGCCGAACAGTGAGCGCGCGTTTTCGACATTTTCAGAGACAATCCCCTGCGCCTGCGCGCGATTCGCATCGAGCAGTGCCTCGACGAACATGCGGCTGGGCTCGCTGAGCAGAAGTTCTGGTTTCTTTTCTTTTTTCTTTTTGAAATCCCTGGACGCATGCCTGCCTGACAGCAGAATAGTTTCAAACAGCGGAATATTGGCATCGGGCACCAGAGGGCGGACCTCCTCCTCCAGGTATTGCAGGGAGGGTTCCAGGCAGCCGGGCACGACGTCACGGTGGGCCAGCACCTCCTGCAACCATCCGACGTAGTTGGAAAACACCTCGGGTGTGCCGGTACGCATCGCGGAAATGAGGTACTCCAGGTGATACAGAATGTCCTCCCGACACCGGCGCCTGAAGATCTCGGCTTTCCCTGCAGGAATAAACGTGCTGTCCTGCAACGTGTTGTCGGCGTAGCGGGTGGCGATTTCCCAGCCGCGTTCCTCAATGTTTTTCAGTGCGCGATCCAGTTCGTCGTGCTGATTGGTAATGTTGGCGTTCTTGGTCGTGGTCGGTGAATGTTCCTGCGTCATGCGGATTCTCCGTCAGTGCGATTAACGGGCAAACGAGTGGAAGCAGCGAATCTCCGTTTCGCGAGGGAGCAGTTTCAGGCCGCGGGGAATGCCTTTGTGGGCTTCCTTGTAGTGGTGGCCGTGGTACCAGTCCCGCCAGCTCTGTTCATCCTGCCAGTAGGTGAGCAGGTGGAACTCGGCGGGATTGTCCGTTGGGTTCATGACTTCCATGCGGACGAACCCGGGCGCCGTATCCAC
>JBFKXW010000275.1:0-4393 GCA_041637915.1 Pseudomonadales bacterium
CATGCGTCCAATCTCGTCCGGGCGGCCTTCATGGGGAATCTGCAGGCCGCGCGCACCGGATGCCAGTGCCACAAATGTCCGGGTGATATCCGAGATGGGCCGGGAGAGCCGATTGGCCATGGCGGTGGAAAGTGCCAGCCCGAGCAACAGAGCAATCAGGGTCCCGATCCAACTGGCGAGCTGAATCCCAACAGAGAGCCCGCGAATCTCCTCCCGCACCGGCTGCAAATTGCTCAACACATGGTCGCGCAGCAACCCGGACACGTACACAAACTCCCGCGACTCCGCAGCCATCACCACACTGGTCAGATACAGGTAGGCACGCGTCGCCTGCACAATGCGGGTGAATGTCTGCTGATACTCCACAATCAGCTCCGCGGACCGGCTGGCGCCGCCCCCTTGTAACAGGCGGATAGTTTCGCGGCTGATCCGCTCATTGGCATCCACCCTGCTGGCATCCGGGTCTGCCAGATAGCCGTATACATTGCGTTCCATGGTCAGAACATTGGTCTGTACCTTGTGTTGCACCGCCTCACTGACGGAGCCCTCCGCAAACAGCAATCGCAACTCCGCGGCGATGTCCTGATGTAATTCGACCAGGCGCTGCTCAATCAGTTGCTTGCCCAGCGACCGCTCCTCCCGCGCGAAGTTGAAGGAAGACTGGTAGTTTTCCAGGTGTTCCTGCATCCGCGTGAGCAGGTTTTTCTCTTCTTCATCCTCTGCCTCCTGGTTTACCTCGGCGAGGTGGGTCGTGACGTTTTCCAGGCCGTCCTCGACCCGGCCGGCCACCCCTTCATGACCAGTGAAGATGAATGCCTGCACGTTGCTGCTCAGCGTCACCACACTTCGGTCGAGTTGCAGAATATTCTGCGACCGGCGATTGATCTCCTCCAGCACGGCGATGTTTTCAATGAGCCGGTTGACCCCGAAATATCCCAGGGAACCAACGACCAGGATGATAACCAGCACCACCGCGAACGAGAGATAGATCTGGCTGCGCACGGAATGCAGCAGGCTATAACGCCCCGATTCCGTGGCGGTCGCGTCCATCATGAAAACAAAAACTCCCGCCAGCGCGTCAGGCTGTACTCGTAGACATCCATGACGGTGTTCCAGATCGTGATGTTGGAAAAGCGCTTCAGGTAGGAGCCGCCACGGCGGGTCTCGCCAGCAGACACGGATAATTCGCCAAACGTATTTTTCAACGGCTCGGCAGCCGGCAATCCCTGATACCAGTAGTCCCACTCCGCCTCAGACAGGTGGGCGCGGGAGCGCTGCGGTGTCGAAATATAGTATCCCTGGCGGGCAATGAACGCCCCCGGCCAGCCGGACAGCCACCAATCCATGTACGCATAGGCGGCATCGCTGGCTTCGGAGGACGCGCGGGAAGACAGACACATCACGCCATGCCAGGCGCGATACCCCTCGCGAGGCGCGGCATACAGACACTTGATCCCCCGGCCGCGTAACGCCGCCACGCCGGGAGAGAACATGCTCTCCACGACCACACCATCGCGCTCCATGAAATCGACGGACTGCGGAACGGAACTCCAGACACCTCGGAAGTGGCCCGCCTTCTTGTACTGGATCAGGATATGGAACAGTTCATCAATCTCGTCACGGGTCATATTGCCCATGTCCTGAAACCGCATCAGACCACGCGCCTCTGCCGCCAGCGCCGCGTCGAAAAGTCCGATGGTGGGCGCGTTCACCAGCGCCACACGGCCACGATAGGCCTCATCCAGCAACCAACCCCAGGACTCTGTTTCGTACGGCTCGCCGGCCGGGATCACATCAGCGTTGTAGCCAATAGAGTCGGCATTGTGGACGTACGGCAGGAAGCTGATCTGCCGGCTTTCCCGCTGCGACAGGCTGCCGTCGTCCTGCACGTAGAGAAGCCTGTATGGGGCATCACCCCGCCCGATCCGTGCCTTCTCCGTCAGCTTCCCATCCCTCGTCAGCGCGTTGATATCGTTCCAGTACGCCAGACGCTGCACATTGATCGGTTGAATGGCTCCGGCCTGCCAGAGCACTTTCAGACTGTTGGACCACTGCTCATACAGGTCGAAGCTTTCCGGGCGTGTGGAGGCCTGATGCAGCACCGAGGCACTCCCACCGGGCTGAAAGACCAACTCGATTCCCAGATCTTTCTCCGCCTGCTGGCGCAACGGCTCCTGCAGTGTGACGTGGGTTCCCAGCACACGAAGCCGATACTTCTTACGGGCAAACACGTAGGGAGCCACAGGGGCGAGGACCGAGGTCGCTGCGCCGGCCACACGGGCGACAAACTTTCGTCGCGTAAGAGGCATACAGGGGCTTTCCTGCGTGGGGGTCAACTGACTCTAAGGATAGACCGCATCGGACTCGCAAAGGGTGAAATCAGCCATCCGGGCGCCCGGCCTTGGGCAACCAGCGTTCCAGTGTTTCGAACAGCTCCGAGATATTGATCGGCTTGCCCACGTGGTCGTTCATGCCGGCCTCCATGCAGAGCTGCCGGTCCTGCTCCATGACATTGGCGGTCATGGCAATGACCGGAAGATCGGTGTAGCCATTGGCACGCATCTGCCGGGTCGCCTCATAGCCATCCATGACCGGCATCTGGCAATCCATGAGGACCACATCAAAGTTCCCCTGCTCCACCGCCTCAACGCCAAACGCACCGTTTTCTGCCGTGGTCACCTTCACGCCCGCCTTTTCCAGGATCGCCGTGGCAATTTCCCGGTTCACGGCATTGTCTTCCACCACGAGCACCCGTGCGCCAGCCATCTTCTCGGAGGCAGCGGCCAGCCGGGAACTCACACTCGGCCCCCCGGCTGCGCGTCGCTTGTCGTGCCCAAGCACGTCATGGATGCCATCCAACAGGCAGGAGGGGGTCACCGGCTTGACGAGAAACTCCTCCACACCGGCCGCACGCGCGTTCTGGATCACGTGATCGTCAAGACAGGCACTCAGCATCAGCATGGGCGTTTCCCTGCAGCTGGCCTGCTGACGCAACTCCTTCGCGGTTCGCACACCGTCCATACCCGGCATCCGATAGTCAAGAATGACGAAATCGTAATGCTCGCGCCTGCCGGCAATTTCGATCGCTTCCTGCCCGGAATCCACCGTGTCCACTTCAAAACGATGGGACTCGAGCATGCTGCGCAGCACCTGCAGGGCCACCTCATGGTCATCGACCACCAGCACCCGTAACCCGCTCAGGCGCTTGTCCCCGCGGGCCAGTTCTTCATGCTGATCCGGCTGCAGGCCACAATCCAGCGTAAAGTGAAACCGTGATCCCTCGCCCTCGCGGCTGTCGACACCGATGTCGCCACCCATCAGTTCAACGAGGCTCTTGCAGATTGCCAGTCCCAGTCCGGTACCACCGTATTTGCGACTGGTGGAACTGTCCGCCTGCGAGAAAGACTGAAAAAGCCGCTCACATTGCTCTTCGGTCATGCCGATGCCATTGTCTTCCACTTCAATGGCGATGCGGACACGATCCCCCTCGCGGTGCACCAGCCGGACACGCATGACCACGTCACCGTCCTTCTCACAGAACTTCAGCGCGTTACTGATGAGGTTGGTGCATATCTGCCCGATACGCAGCGGGTCACCGACCAGGAACAGCGGCACATCGGGCGACAAATCAAACGCCAGTTCCACCTGCCGCTGCTCGGCCTGCAACGCAAACATGTCTGCCAGACTTTCCAGCACCTCATCCAACCGGAACTCGGTCTGCTCAATGGACAGCTTACCGGCCTCGATCTTGGAAAAATCGAGAATGTCATTGATGATCCCGAGCAGGTTTTTGGCCGCGCGTTCCAGCTTGATCAGATAGTCCTGCTGTTTCGGCGTCAGTTCCGTCTGCAATGCGAGATGGGACATGCCGATGATGGCATTCATCGGCGTGCGGATTTCATGGCTCATGTTGGCCACAAAATCGCTCTTCGCCTGCGCCGCCGCCTCGGCTGCGTCCCTTGCTTCGGCCAGATCCTCTGTCCTTTGGCGGACTTTTTCTTCCAGGCTGGCATTCAACTCGGCGAGTTCACTCCGGTGATTCTCAATCCGATTGATCAGCCCATTGAAGTTGCTGACCAGATGGCCAATCTCATCACGCCCTGCCGGCGCCGCCCGCAACCGGTAATCATTGCGCTCGCGAATACTCTGGATGGTCTGCAGCAGTCGCGCCAGGGGCCGCGTGATGATGCTCTGCAATTGCGAGGAAAGTACCAGGGCGACCAGGAGTACGGAAGCATAAAGCACCAGCAGGATTTTCATCTTCTGCAGCAAGGCATCCCACCAGAGATCGGTCCCCGCAACCAGGTAGATATGGCCGATGCTTTCGCCCTCGTAGAGCACCGGCGAAACATGCTCAAACAGGTTGCCGCGCGGCCGGCGGCGCGCCGCCGGG
>JBFKXW010000276.1:0-4366 GCA_041637915.1 Pseudomonadales bacterium
CAACTGCTTGCGCACCGCGTCCGGAAATTCCCGAAAGTGACCCATATTGAGAGTCCGCGCCCCGGCAAAGGTTCCGACATGCACTTCATAATCATTGCGAGTGTCCAGAATCGTCACGGACGGATCCGCCATCAGTTCATTCCAGCGCCCGGTGGAGACATGCTCGCCGGTGCGCTCTGCCGGATTGGCTGCCGGCACGCCAAAGGTGATGATCTCCTCACGCACACGTACCTTCATCCGCAGGAATGGTGGCTCGTCCAGCCAGCTGTGCTTGCAGTCCAGCCCCCGGAAACCGGGCAGCTCCTCGATGAGTGCCACGAGACGGTCGACTGCCTCAGGTGCGCCGGCCACCGTGGCATTAATGCCCTCCGGCGCGATCAGAATCGTGCCCAGCAGCCGGCCCGCTTCGCACAAAATCGCACACTCGCGCTGCAATTCCTCGCAATTCGGAATGGGCGCGAATCGGTAAAATGTAGTAACGCGAACCGGGGTGGTGGTCATCGGATTGGCCCGCTGGGGTGCGGCAGAAATTCGGCGGGGAGTATATCAGTTGGCCGGTGCTTCCGGCGCATCGATGCGCGCCGGCGCGTACTGTTCCGCCAGCCCACGCGAACGTAACAGGGAGGCCACCTCACCCTCAGTGACCAGATGCTCCCAGCGCGCCCGCAGCCGGGCGTGCTCGGCCGCGCGCAGGTCGGGCAGACAGACCCCCGGCCCGATACCGCTGGCATCATGCCCACGCGCGACCAGCAGCCAGAGCGTGCGGGGAGCCGGGGTCGGTTCGGCAGTCCGCGGACAGAACCGCGGCGCCGGACCCGAGGGAGTCAGCGGCTGCGCTTCCTGCATTGGCGCCGCTTCCTGCATTGGCGCCGCTTCCTGCGTGGAAACCCCGGCACCTGCATTCGGTGCCGGATCTCGCAACACAGACGCCAGTGCGTGCAGAAGATCCTGTTCCACCGTGGTCGCTGATACGACGCCGGGCGGTGCAGAACGCAGCGCTTCCACGGGGGCGGGTGCTTTCGCGGCGGCACCGGGCGCAGTCGCCCGGTCAGAAAACGCGCGGAGTACCGGCTCCGATTTGCGGATCGCCTCCGCCGCGCCGACCGTGCCCGATTGCGCAGCAGCGGAGCCCATGCTGTGCTGCGCCGGGACACCGTCCGGGCGCTGCATGGGCGACTCGGCGGAATGGCGCCGCTCGGCTGGCGGCGCCACACTGGGACGGGCCGGTGCCTGATCTGCCACCGCCACCGGTGGGGCACCAGGCTCTGCCTCGGAAGATTCCGGCCATTTGAGATCCATCGGGGGCATCGAAACCGGGATCGGCTGGCTCTCCGGCAGCGTCAGATACAGTACGGAACACAGCAAAACACTCGCGGCCGCGGCAAACGGTGTACGCCATGCCTCGGCGACCGGTCGATTCGGGGAGTCTGCAGCTTCTGCCCGAGCTGCTGCAAGAATCCGTTCATCCAGTGCTGCGGCGGGCTCCAAACCGCGCTCCTGCTGCAATTCCGCAGCCAGATCATCGAGTTCATGTTCCAGTGGATCACGCGGGTCAGTCGTCATCCTGCACCTCCTGCCGCAGCTTCTGCACTGCATAACGCAGACGGCTCTTGACCGCCTCCGGGTCGTCGCCAGTGACGGCGACAATCTCACCCATGCCGAGCCCGGCTTCCAGGCGCAACAGCATCACGTCACGCTGGGCGAAGGGCAGGCGGGCGATCCCGGCCAGCAACTGCTGCGCCCGCTGGTGCTCTGGCAGGATGCCCTCCGGCGCCACATCAGGGCTCTCTTCCGGCTCGGCAACTGCGTCAGCATCCAGCGAGACCAGCTCCGCCCGTCGCCCCTGGCTCCGGTAATCATCCTTCACGAGGTTGTGCGCGATGGTGAATAACCAGGTCCGGAAGGAAGCCGTTTCCCGGTACGCCTCCCGCGCACGGATAATCCGCGCCCAGACTTCCTGATACAACTCTTCGCCGCGCTCGCGGTCTCGCACCTGGCGCACCAGGTAGCCGAGCAGCAGGCGCCGATAGCGGCGATACAGCGTTTCGAAGGCTGCAATCTCTCCAGCGGCATAGCGCAACATCAGCCCCTCGTCGCTGGGTGCACCGGGTGTTGCCGCCTCGTCCATGCGGCGGCAATGTATCCGATCCCCGGCGGACGGGGAAGCCACATCGCGCTGCGGGGTGCGGGCGCTCCGCAGCGCCGGACCGTTCAGCGCATCACCGGGCCGGCCTCACCCTCCTCCCGGCGGCGGAGCGGGGTGGCCAGCGCCTGGGCGAGTTGCACGAGGCTGATGAACTCGCCCCGGTAACCCTGTGGATCGAGTCCCCGGGCACCGTTGGCCAGCGCCAGCACGTCTGGAAAATCCATTGCCTCGGTATTCCGACCGCCACGCAGGAGCTGACCGAAACCGGCCACGGCCGCCGCGAACCGATAGCCCTCGGAAGTCTCCGCGAGTTGTTCCCGCAGCGTGCCGATGAAGACCGGATGCGTCACCAGCACGCTGTCCTCCTGTCCCGGCTGCTTGTAGCGCAGCTTGAGGTACGCCAGTTCCCCGCCGCGCGCAGGCACCAGCGTGTCGACGGGTTCGCTGACATAGCGCAGAGGATCCATGCGGCCGCGCCCTGTTTCATCGTCCGCAAGCCGGACTTCGTAGATGGCCGTCACATGATGACCCTCGCCAATATCTCCGGCATCCACCCTGTCGTTGTGGAAGTCCTCACGGCGCAGCACACGATTCTCATAGCCCACGAGGCGGTATTCCTGCACCAGCGCAGGGTTGAACTCAATCTGGATCTTCACATCCCGTGCGATGGTATGCAGCGTGCCCGCCATTTGCCCGATGAGCACTTTGCGCGCCTCCGACAGACGATCGATGTAGGCGTAGTTTCCGTTCCCGATGTCTGCGATCTGCTCCATCAGGTGATCGTTGTAGTTGCCACTACCAAAACCCAGCGTGGTCAGGGCCACACCACTCTCACGCTGTCGCGCAACCAGGTCCTTGAGCGCTTCGGTGTCGACAGTACCGACGTTGAAATCCCCGTCTGTGGCCAGAAGCACCCGGTTGATGCCCCCGTCGATGAAGTGGTCCCGGGCCACCTGGTAGGCCAGGCGAATTCCGGCCGCACCATGGGTGCTGCCGCCTGCTGTCAAACCGTCCAGCGCGGCAAGTATCGTCGCCTTGCGGTCCCCCGGCGTGCTGGGCAGCACCAGACCGGAAGCCCCTGCGTACACAGCGATCGCGATGCGATCCTCGGCTCGCAGACGGGATACCAGCAGCCGCAGCGAGGTTTTCAGCAAATCCAGCTTGTCGGCATGGCGCATCGAGCCGGACACGTCGACCAGGAACACCAAGTTGGCCGGGGGCAATGTGGCCGGCTCGGCCTGCCAACCCTGAATGCCGATTTTCAGCAGGCGGGTTTCCTCGTTCCAGGGGCTCGGGCCCAGTTCCGTGTGGACCGCGAACGGATGCCCGGCCCGGTCCGGTGTGGGGTATGAGTAGTCAAAGTAGTTGACCATTTCCTCGATCCGCACCGCGTCTCGCACCGGCAGCCGACCCTGGTTGAGCATGCGTCGAACCACGGCATAGCTCCCGGTATCGACATCGATGCTGAACGTCGACACCGGCATTTTTTTCGCAAGGAACGTCCCACCGTCCTGAAAGTGGTGGTATTCCTCGCGGTCGGGGGGCTCTGCTGCCTGTCGCCGGAGCGTGTGGATCGGCGGCGCAAGGCCACCCCCTTGCAATGGCACCGGCTCGCGACTCTGGCCAGCCGGTGGCCGCTTTGCTGCGACGACCGGCAGGGTCTGTTCCAGCACTGGTTCCACAAGGACTGCCTGCGCCGCGGCGCCGACCCGGTCTTCGGCATCCGTGGTCTGCGGTGATTGCGGTCTGATCGGCTGACTGCCGGACGCCTCAGGCGCATCCACCTCGATGGTCGGCTCCTGCCGCCCACCCTGCGTGCATCCCGCCAGCACCACCACCAGCGCAAAGCTGAATATCCTGAGATTTTTCATGTTGGACTCCCGTGATCATTGAAAGGTACCGGGTAAAACGCCGGGAGCGGGAGAACGGGGTCAACACGGACTGAAAAGAGTCAGCAGACGGCTGGAATCACCTATAATTGCCTGATTCTGATGAGGGCCGTCAATGGATTTCCCGGAGAGTGAAAAAGAGGCGCGCGCACTCCACGATCAGGTCGTGGAACTGGCGGAACGTTACGGCGCGCCCCTGAATCCGGTGAACTATGCCGTCTGGTACCTGTATGCGTCCGAGCGGGTCCCGGCGCTGAATGAGGAGATGGACGAGACCATTGCCGCCCGGGGCGCCTGTACGGCGGAAAAGATTCTCGCCCTGTATCGCAAC
>JBFKXW010000277.1:0-4297 GCA_041637915.1 Pseudomonadales bacterium
CGTGCGTACATCGACATGGGAGATGCTGAGGGAGCGCGCGAGATCCTGGACGAGGTCGTACAGGAAGGGGACGATGAGCAAAAGGCAGAGGCAGAAGCGCTGATTGCCCAGCTCTGATCCACGGGCCTGTCATCAGCCGGGGTGCTCACGCGCTCCGGCTGATTTCGTTTTTGCTTCCGGAATTTGGCGATGAGATACGCGGTGGGCGTCGAATACTGTGGTGCGGGCTTTCACGGCTGGCAGCGACAGGCGGATGAGAGCAGCACGCCGACCATTCAGGGCGCTCTCGAGCTCGCACTGTCCACCATCGCCGATCATCCAGTGCGCGTGCAGGGCTGTGGGCGGACGGATGCAGGAGTGCATGCGGCGCTGCAGATTGCCCAGTTTGATTCCGGTGCCGCGCGAACGCCCGACAACTGGCTGCGCGGCACGAATACGTTGCTGCCCCGGGGTGTGCGCGTCCGCTGGGTGCGCCCGGTACAGGACGCCTTTGAAGCACGCTTTTCCGCTCTCTCCAGAAGCTACCTGTATCTGATCGTGAATGGCCGGGTCGCGCCTGCCATGCCCGCGCCCCAGGCGCTGCATGCCCCGCGCACGCTGGATGTGGCAGCCATGCATCAGGCCGCGCAATGCCTGGTCGGTGAGCATGACTTTTCAGCCTTCCGTGCCGCCGCCTGTGAGTCCTCCACGCCGTGGAGACGGGTGTTTCAGGTGGCAGTGGACCGTGTTGGGGAACGGGTGTACCTGCGCATTCAGGCCAACGCGTTCCTGCTGCACATGGTTCGGAACATTACCGGGAGTCTGCTGTCCATCGGGCACGGTGATCAGCCTGTCGGCTGGATGTCGGATTTGTTGCAGGGGGGGGACCGTACGCGCGCAGCACCCACGGCGCCGCCGGATGGCCTGTATCTTTGCGGTGCGGGGTACCCGCTGTCGCATGGACTGCCGGAGCAGTCCCGGCTGCCGTGGCTGGTTGCGGACGACGAAACCGGATTCTGGTCCCGCTGAATCGAGGCGAGGCACCTCCGGGAGCATCCGACAGTTGGTTCGCTCTGTTAGAATCGCAGGCTGCGTAAGGAGTGGATTGCTCAATATGTTGCGAAGGA
The DNA here is from genome assembly GCA_041637915.1 of Pseudomonadales bacterium. Classification (GTDB taxonomy): domain Bacteria; phylum Pseudomonadota; class Gammaproteobacteria; order Pseudomonadales; family JBFGWM01; genus JBFJWR01. The sequence continues at coordinate 1,107 of JBFKXW010000277.1, forward strand.
CGCGCGTAAAGATCTGTGGCATTACCTCGGTGGAGGATGCCCAACTGGCGGTAACGGCGGGTGCGGATGGGATCGGGCTGGTATTCCATCGCGGCAGTCCGCGCTACGTGAGCGTGGAAAACGCTGCGCGGATCGTGGCATCGCTTCCCCCGCTGGTCACGTCGGTTGGATTGTTCGTCGATGCGGACCCGGAAGTCATTGAACATACGGTGGAGCGCACCGGCGTCGCGATGCTCCAGTTTCATGGAGAAGAGAGGCCGGCAGAGTGCAACGGTTTTGATCGTCCCTGGATCAAGGCCGGCCGGGTGCGCGGTGGTTTTGACATCGAGACTTTCGCGGAACTGTACGCAGATGCGAACGGCCTGTTGCTGGATGCGTGGTCGGCGCTGGCGCCGGGTGGCACCGGTCAGACGTTCGACTGGCACCAGGTGCCGGAAAGCCTGGCGGGGCGCATCATCCTGGCAGGCGGGCTCAACCCGGCCAATGTAGGGGCTGCGATCCGCACCGTGCAGCCCTACGCGGTGGACGTGAGCAGTGGTGTGGAAATGGAACCAGGTCGGAAAGACAGCCGCAAGGTCGGCGCGTTTCTTTCCGCGGTACGTGACGCGGATCAGGACGGAACCAATGAGTGATTTCAGCCAAATGCCGGATGCCAACGGGCACTTCGGACCCTATGGCGGGCGGTTTGTCTCCGAAACCCTCATGCACGCACTGGAACTGCTGGAGGCGGATTTCCAACGTCTGCGCAGTGATCCGGCATTCATCGAGGAATTCGCGGCAGATCTGGCCCACTACGTCGGGCGGCCTTCACCGTTGTATTTTGCCCGTCGCTGGTCCGAGCAGCTCGGGGGGGCGCGTATCTACCTGAAGCGCGAAGACCTTAATCACACTGGGGCGCACAAGATCAACAACACGGTCGGGCAGGGTTTGCTGGCGCGTTATTCGGGCAAACCGCGGGTCATTGCGGAAACCGGCGCGGGCCAGCACGGCGTGGCCACGGCGACGATCGCAGCACGGCTCGGCCTGGAGTGCTGCGTGTACATGGGCGCCGAGGATGTGGAGCGCCAGGCGCCGAACGTGTACCGCATGCGCCTGCTGGGTGCCGAAGTACGGGCGGTGGAGTCCGGCACGCGCACGCTGAAGGATGCGATGAACGAGGCGCTGCGCGACTGGGTGACCAACGTCGAGGATACTTTTTACATCATTGGTACCGTGGCGGGCCCCCACCCGTACCCGTTGCTGGTGCGTGAATTCCAGTCGGTCATCGGCCGGGAAGCACGCCAGCAGATACTGGAGGCGGAAGGGCGGCTGCCGGATGTGCTGGTGGCCTGTGTGGGGGGCGGTTCCAATGCCATCGGCCTGTTCCATCCGTTCCTGGACGATCGTGATGTCCGCATGGTCGGGGTGGAGGCCGCCGGGGATGGCATCGCCAGCGGCCGACATGCCGCACCGTTGTGTCAGGGCATCACCGGGGTGCTGCATGGCAACCGGACCTACCTGATGTCGGATGAGTCCGGCCAGATAACGGCCACCCACAGCGTGTCTGCCGGGCTGGATTATCCGGGTGTCGGGCCGGAGCACGCCTGGCTCAAGGACCTCGGCCGGGCCGAGTACGCAGCGGTCACCGACCAGCAGGCCATGAATGCATTCCACGAGCTGACCCGGGTGGAGGGCATTCTGCCGGCACTGGAGACGAGTCACGCTCTGGCCTGGGTGCATGAGCATGCCCCGCAGATGTCAAAAGACCAGATCATCGTGGTCAACCTGTCGGGCCGCGGCGACAAGGATGTGGGTACTGTGCAGGCCTGGGAAGCGGGAGATCGCTCATGAGTCGGATTTCCGGGGTGCTGGATGCACTGCGCGCAGCGGGTCGCAAGGCCTACATTCCCTATGTCACGGCCGGAGATCCGGACCTGGAAACCACGCTGGAAGTACTCACGGCGCTGGTGGAAAACGGTGCGGACATTATTGAGCTCGGTGTGCCGTTTTCCGATCCGATGGCCGATGGGCCGGTCATTCAACTGGCCTGTGAGCGTGCGCTGGCCCGGGGGGTGACGCTGCGCGACGTGCTGCGTCTGGTGGAAGAATTCCGCGGCCGCCACGCGGATACGCCGCTCGTGCTGATGGGTTATCTCAATCCGCTGGAACGGATGGGTTATGCCGAGTTCGCCGGGCAGGCAGCTGCCGCCGGCGTCGATGGTGTGCTGGTGGTGGACATGCCTCCGGAGGAAGCACCGGCGTTGCGCCAGGAGCTCTCCAGCCGCGCAATGGACCTCGTGTTCCTGCTGGCACCCACCACGACCGAGGCGCGTGCCCGGCGCATTGTCGAGCAGGCGTCCGGCTACCTGTACTACGTGTCCCTGCGCGGGGTCACCGGCGCCGGCAACCTGCAGGTGGATGAAGTTGCCGCGCGGCTGGAGGTGCTGCGGAAACTGACGGATCTGCCCATCGGTGTCGGTTTTGGCATCAGCGATGCGGACAGTGCGCGCGCCGTGGCCGCTGTGTCCGACGGCGTTGTGATCGGCTCGGCCCTGGTCCAGCGGATCGCGGACTGTGCCCAGAATGGCGAGTCCGCACCGGCCGTGATCGGTGCGTTTTCACGGGGCATCCGGGACGCGCTGGATGAGGCGGGTGGCGGCGCCTGATCCGGCTGCGCTATTCTTGGGCATGCCAAAGGCTGGTCTTGTCGAGGGAACGAGTGTGACGACCTGGGTGGAGCGGATGCTCCCCAATCTATCCCGTCCGGAGCAACAGCGCAAAAACACCGTGCCCGAAGGGCTGTGGCGTAAATGCGTGAACTGCGATGCAGTGCTGTATCGGCCGGATCTGGAACGCAACCTTGAGGTTTGCCCCAAGTGCGGACATCACATGCGCATCGGTGCCCGCAAGCGGCTTCGGATGTTTCTGGATGATGGCGCGCAGGAAGAGATCGGGGCCGGGCTGGAGCCCGAGGATTTTCTGAAGTTTCGCGACACCAAGCGGTACCGCGACCGCATTACCGGCGCGCAGCGCGATACCGGTGAAAAAGACGCCCTCGTGGTCATGCGGGGCGAATTGCGTGGCAGTCCGGTGGTGGCGGCCGCATTCGAATTCTCTTTCATGGGCGGGTCCATGGGGTCCGTGGTCGGTGAGCGCTTCGTGCGGGGTGCGCAGATCGCACTGCGCGACCATGCGCCGATGATCTGTTTCTC
>JBFKXW010000278.1:0-4296 GCA_041637915.1 Pseudomonadales bacterium
GGCAGACCTCCGCCCCGGACACACTCTCGCCTCCGTACATTGCTCCAGGGTCGGAGAGGATAGGTCTGACTTCTGCTGGATTGCCGCCATGCAGGGCGTCGTCTTCGGGGACGGATCAAGAGCATCCGGCAGACGGCCTGGAACCATTGACCTGTATGGCGAGAAGGCAGACGCCTTCAAGAGTCATTTCAACTTCATGTTTGGTGATGGGCGGGAAGCTGAAAACGACCGCGGCACCCCCTTCCTGCACTACTACGGCATACCCAGAACTTGGAAATTCCAGCCGTCTCTGACGGAGTCCAGACCATTCCTGTTCGGGTGGCTTGCTGGGTTGTTCGCTGCGGATGGCTGTGTCGCTACAGACGGAACCTGCACCATCCATGCGGCAAACGAGTCAGTGATCCAGTTCGTCCGATCCATCTGCGCCATTCTCGGGATACAGACGTGGCCCGTCCGCAGCACAAGTCGGCGGGTAACGCTGCCACAGGGCGGCCAGCGGAATCACACGATGTTCTGCATGAACATCAACCGTCACCACCTGGGCGAGAGATTCTTCCTGCTCAAAAAGCATCGCGCCAGGTATATCGATAATCAGGCCAAGGCTGTCAAGCAGTACAGGTGGACGGTTCGGTCTGTCAAGAGGACAGGCGACACGGCACTCGTTTACTGCGCGACAGTCGAAGGTGTCGGGGCGTTTGGTCTGGCCGATGGCCTGATGACCGGCAACTGTTTCCTGAAGGGCCCGAAACAACTGATGTCGATCATCGCGCACGAGCCGTGGCGGGCGGACTGGTGGGCCGAGATGGAGGAGAAGGCGAGCGGGCTGACATCGTCGCCCAGCGGGGCGCTGTTCCGGTCTGACCGGCCGTCCTACCGGGAGATGCAGCGGCGCGCCCTGGCGCAGGACGACCTGTTCGGCGCCGACGAGGAGATGTTGGGTTGTTTCTGCGGAGACTGAACGTGTACTACTTCGTTGACGATGTATTCAAGCGGGACCAGAAGGCGCACCCGTGCAAGGGGTGCGGGAAGGCGGTGCAGAGTGAACTGGAGCACTGCCAGACCTGTCAGCGATCCGCGATGGAGGGGATGAGGGTCTGCCACAAGTGCTGGCAGACACGGCCGGTGACGGCGTTTCCGGCGGACGAGGGCAAGAAGAAGTACAGCGCCTGCGGGCAGTGCGTGGAGGAGAAGGCTCGCCTGGATGCACATGCGAAGCGTGTCCCGATCGAGATCAAGGGCGCCATGCGGTGGGCGACCGTGAAGATCGCCAGGTGCTGACAATCGTGCCCATCACCCACGCCGAGGCAAATGAATATGTGCGCCAGCACCACCGTCACCATCGCCCGACCCCTGGCGCAGTGTTCTGCATCGCGGTCGCTGACGATGACGGGGTTGTGCGTGGAGTGGCGATAGTGGGCAGGCCGGTTGCCAGGAGGGCGCAGGACGGCTGGACGCTGGAAGTGAACCGCTGCTGTACCGATGGCACCCGCAATGCCTGCAGCATGCTGTACGGGGCTGCGTGGCGGGCTGCGCGGGCACTGGGCTGGCGCAAGCTGGTCACATATACCCTGCCAGATGAGGGCGGCGCGTCACTTCGCGGTGCCGGGTGGAAGTGTCTCGGGGAAGCGGGTGGCGGGTCGTGGAATGTGCCGTCCCGTCCGCGTGTCGATCTGCACCCGACGCAGATGAAACTGAAATGGGAGATGTCCGCATGACCCGCCTCACCTGCGCCACCGTGATCGTCTGCACCGCCCTGGTGTGCGTGACGGCGTACAGGATCGCGTGGGTCGAGGCTGCGGCGTGGGGCATGTGTCGGTGACTGATATAGCACAGTGGATACTGACCAACCGCAAGCGCAGATGTTGGTCGCAAGAGCATCTTGCTCGGCGTGTCGGCGTGGACAAGCAGACCGTGGAGACTTGGGAGACTGGCAAGAGCATCCCGCGTCAGCACAACCAACTCAAACTGAGGGATGCTTTTGGTCAGGAGGTGAGGGGATGACCGACTGGAGCAACCACGAACAGCGCATCGCGGAACTGGAACGCAGGGTATCCGCGCTGGAACTGCACCAGAAGCGCGGCCGCAATGCATACCGGGAGGGCGTCATGAAGGGTGCAATGGAATCCCGCCAGCCTGCACCTGAGCCGGAACGCACAAAGAAATTCTGGGCAACGAGAGCGTTGCCGCCCGGACTACAGGAGCCAGCACCGGAGCCAGAATCGGAGTCAGCTTGCTCAACCCATCCAGACGCCCCACACGGTTTCGACAGGAGCCGCAGTATCGATGAGGGCCGGTATGTTTGTGAGTGTGAGGGATGGCAGCCCCCGGAACGACAGGCCGGGGTGTGCGAATCAGCGATCCCACATCCAGATGTAGAGCGCCACGAAAAGCATGGTGGCCGCTAGGACATCCGGCAGGCTATCAAGCACCGACCGCACCGAGCACGGCTTCCTGGAACTCGCGGCACTCGTCCATCGCGGCATGCGGGAGGTCAATCTTCACGCCGGCACGAACCTCGCGGGCACCCACCGGCTTGTGGCCTGACGGTTTGTCCAGCCGCTGATACCACCACTCGCACAACAGCACGGTCGATGGCAGGTGGATGGTGCGGTCCGACGTCAGCGACGACGGCAGGAGACTGAACCATGACGGCGCCCAGGATCTCCTGTAAACGGGATCCGACAGAAGCATGTGATCCACGACCCGTGCCCGCTCGCGCAGGGCCTCGCTCAGTGCCTTCGCGCCACGACCGCCGCCCCAACTGTAACCGGCGATGATGATCCGGCACGCCGCGCTGGCGTGGCGGTGAACGAAGCGCGCCCAGTCATCCGGGTCGTGGTTCCAGGCGATGTAATCGACACGCAGCCCGGGCGTCTGGCTGACGCGCTGGAACAGCAGGTCCATCCCGGTCAGGTCCTTGTAGTTCTGCCGGAACCCGGATATCAGTATCAGCCACTGATCAATCACTCCCGCCCCCCCAGAAAACCTTCGGCTGCAGTCCGACCATCGTCCTCATGTCGAGATGCACGAAGGTCTTGTAGACCCCTACCGACCAACCGTTGTCGAGCGCCATATGCACCAGCCGATGGCGGTAGGCGTCGTCCGGAATGTGGATGTCGATTGCGCACGTCCCGCGCTGGTCATTGAAGACATGGAGCGATCTGGGGTGGCCGCCGATGGCCTGATTCCTTGACTCACAACGACTGCAAGAATTGACCCGCATGGATCGGTTCATGCGCTCGCGCAGGGCGCGCAGTTCCTTCACGAAGGGCTCCATGACCCTTACCCGCCCGCAGCACGGGCACGCCAGTTCTTCCCTGGTGAACAGCACCTGTCCGTCATTGCTCAGAATCACGCATTCTCTCCCGTTCAAGGACTGCGAGTAACCTGTCGATGTTCCGGTGACACTGCTGCGCGGTCCGGTAGTCGCCCTTCCTCGCCGAACGCAGCAGGCGCATGAACCACCGCTGCATGGCGCGGTGGATCCTGATGTAACGCCGCCTGCGAGCCCACTCGTCGTCTGTCATCACCTGTACATGGCATAGATGAAGATCGCGATCGTGATGATGAGCATGACGGCCAGGTAAAATTCATCCACTTAGCATCCCTTGCTTGATAGCCCAAAGAACCATGCTGCCGATGATGGTGATCGCGGCCGACGCTGCCGACGTCACCACACCCCAGAAGATTTTCCGCTGACCCTCGACAACCGAGTCCCATGCGGCGCTGCGCACGTTCAGACTGTCGATCTCCTCTGCGAGAGCCTGCAGCTTGATGTCCTGCTTCTCGCCAGTTACCTGCTGCGCGTTCGACACCCGCTCGATGTCAGCACGCAGGCGCCCCACCCGTTCCCGGTCGATCCGCTCGCCAAGGATGGCCTGCGTGTGACTGCGCTCGGCGTCCTCCAACCTGGCCACCTGCTTCATCAATTGCTCAACCTTGTACGCGATGACCAGGCAGTCGTGTTCTGTCATCGCGGCGTCTCTGGTGAGTTGTTGCTTGGCTGCTTGTGATCAGACTCGGTAGGTGACGGTGCCGCTTAAAATTGTTGTGACGCCGCTCGCCATGTCTGCCGCTGAGATACCACTGGAAGTGCCGCCAGTCAGGCGAGTCGCCTGCAGTTCCAATCTGGTTGATGCGTTCGGGATATACCACGACACATAATCGAACCCTGCCTTGGTGACGTTCTCAACAAATGAAGTCCCGCCGTTGCATTGTTCGCCGGCAGTAAATGGAAGACCTGTGACTTGGCATAGCCCAGACGCAGTCGTGTGCGTAAACGTGGACGTGACAATA
>JBFKXW010000279.1:0-4291 GCA_041637915.1 Pseudomonadales bacterium
GCAATGGTTGTGCGGCTCGCCATCCGCAATGGCTACCGCATAGGGACGGCAGCCAGGGTGACCACACTGACCACATTGGGTCTGCGGCAGCAGCGCATCGATCTGGTCGACAATCGGGTCACCTTCGACCTTGAAGCGTTCGGAGGCGAAACCGAGGATCGCGCCAAACACGACTGCAAGCCCCATCAGGGCCAGTACGGCGGTCAATACGACGGACATGACGGCCTCAGAACCGGATCAGGCCGGTGAAGCCCATGAACGCCAGGGACATCAGCCCGGCGGTAATCATGGCGATGGCAGAACCGCGAAAGGGCTCCGGCACGTCCGCGCCAGCGATACGCTCCCGCATCGCCGAGAACAGGACCAACACCAGCGAGAACCCGGCTGCCGCGCCGAAGCCGTACACCGCAGACTGCATAAAACCATGCTGTTTCTGCAGGTTCAGCAGGGCCACGCCCAGCACCGCACAGTTGGTGGTAATCAGGGGCAGGAAAATACCCAGCACACGGTAAAGCAGTGGACTGGTCTTGCGGACCACCATTTCGGTGAACTGCACCACGACGGCAATCACCAGAATGAAGGAGATCGTGCGCAGATACACGAGGTCCAGCGGCAGCAGTAGATAACGATAGGTGAGGTAGCTGCAGATTGAGGACAGGGTCAGCACGAAGGTGGTGGCCAGCGACATGCCGAAGGCCGTCTCCAGCTTGTTCGAAACCCCCATGAACGGGCACAGCCCGAGGAACTGCACCAGCAGGAAATTGTTCACCAGTACGGTGCTGACGAGGATCAGGGCGAACTCGGTCATCGCCGACCCCGTATCCCGGTGCCGCGTGCCACGTCCCGCACGAGACTGCTCCCACACCCACGCATGGCTATTTCACCTTCATGCCCGGTTCGGCGCCGGCGTGCGGTTCGAGAATGAAGATGTCGGCGCCCCCGGGGCCGGCGGCCAGCACCATGCCCTCGGAAAGACCGAAACGCATCTTGCGCGGTTTCAGGTTGGCGACCATCACCGTCAGTTTGCCGACGAGTGCGTCCGGCTCGTAGGCAGACTTGATGCCGGCAAACACGTTGCGCGTTTCTCCGCCGAGATCCAGCGTCAGTTGCAACAGTTTGTCGGCCCCATCGACATGATTGGCTGCGGCGATTCGCGCCACGCGCAGGTCGACCCTGGCGAAGTCGTCGTATTCGATCTCGGTGGCGACCGGGTCGCGCTCCAGGTGCGGGTTGGCTGGCGCGGCTGGTGCAAGGGTTTCCTGGCTGGCTTCGGTCATGGCTTGAATCTGCTCCATCTCAATGCGTGTCATCATGGGTTTGAAGGGGTCGATCGCGTGCTGGGTGAGCACCTGCGCTGCGTCCTGCCACTGCAGTGGTTTGGTCCGCAGGAAGGCTTCCGTTTTCAGCGCGAGTTCAGGCAGCACCGGTTTGATATAGGTCACCAGCAGGCGGAACAGGTTCAGGCCCGTGGTGCAGACGCGGTGTGCTTCCTGCTCCGTGGCGGGGTCGCGGACGAGCACCCACGGCTGGCGGGCCTGCAGGTATTCATTCGCCTGGTCGGCCATCTGCATGATGCACCGCATGGCGCGCGCAAACTCGCGCGCCTCGTAGGCAGCTGCCAGTTCATCAGCCCGTGCCTGCATGCCGGCCAGCAGTTCCGGCTGGTCCAGTTCCGCCGCCAGTTCGCCGCCAAACCGCTTGCTGACAAAACCGGCGCAGCGGCTTGCGATGTTCACCAGTTTGCCGACCAGGTCGCTGTTCACCTTCTGCTGGAAATCCTCCAGGTTGAGGTCGATGTCCTCAACGCCGGAACCCAGCTTGGCGGCGAAGTAATAGCGCAGGTAGTCTGGCTCAAGATGATCCAGGTAGGTGCGGGCGCGGATGAAGGTGCCGCGCGACTTGGACATCTTCTGTCCGTTGACGGTCAGGAACCCGTGGGCACAGATGCCGGTGGGGCGCCGGAAGTCTGCGCCATGCAGCATGGCCGGCCAGAACAGGGCATGGAAGTAAATGATGTCCTTGCCGATGAAGTGATACAGCTCGGTGTCGGCATCCTGTTTCCAGAAATCATCGAATTCCAGCCCCGGAGTGCGTTCACACAGATTCTGGAAACTCGCCATGTAGCCGATCGGCGCATCCAGCCACACATAGAAATACTTGCCGGGTGCGTCGGGAATCCCGAAGCCGAAGTATGGGGCGTCGCGGGAGATGTCCCACTCCTGCAGGCCGGCTTCAAACCATTCACCAAGCTTGTTGCCCACCTCCGGTTGCAGGGCGCGCCCCTGGGTCCATTCCCGGAGCATGTCCTCGAACAGGGGCAGGCGAAAGAAGTAATGCTCGGATTCGCGCTCCTCCGGCTTCGCGCCGGACAGTGCGGAGTAGGGGTTGATCAGATCCGCCGCGTCATACGTCGTGCCGCAGACCTCGCAGTTGTCACCGTACTGATCCTCGGCCTTGCAGCGGGGGCACTGCCCCTTGATGAAGCGATCGGCCAGGAACAGGTTCTTCTCCGGATCGAAGAACTGCCGCACTGAGCGGGTGGCAATATGCCCCTTTTCCCGGTTGCGGCGGTAGATCGTCTCGGACAGGGTCCGATTCTCGGCGGAGTGGGTCGAATGGTAGTTGTCGAAGCGGATGTGAAAATCCGCGAAATCGCGCTGATGCTCAGCGCTCACGCCTGCGACCAGTTCATCCGGGCTGACGCCGAGCTCCTCGGCCTTGAGCATGATGGCCGTGCCATGCGAGTCATCGGCACAGACATACCAGCACTCCGCACCGCGCATTTTCTGAAAACGGACCCAGATGTCGGTCTGGATGTACTCGACCAGGTGCCCGATGTGAATGGGCCCATTGGAGTAGGGCAGGGCACTTGTGACCAGAATGCGTCGTTGGGTCATGAAAAAGGCCGTGGTTGCAAAGGCTGAAACAGGGCGCGCAGGATCCCGCCGGGAATGCGCAATTCTACTGGTCTATTGCCTTCCATGCGACCGGCACGTGTAATAGTCGGCCCAAAATTCAACGGGATATGCTGCATGATCAGCCGCGAACAGGTGGAGGAAGTCCTCGCCCGCCACAATGACCCGCATCTGGATCAGGACCTGCGCGCTTTGCAGGTGCTGCGGGCGGTGCGCGCCGGCAGTTCCGGGCTCGAGGTGGAGCTGGAATTCGCCTACGCCTGCGAGCAGATTCGGGGCGGGCTGGCGCAGTTGCTGGCGGTTGCCATCGGCAATCTCGACGATGCGGGTGACGTGACCGTGCAGGTGCGGTCAGTGATTGGATCGGCGCCGGTCCGCGAAGGCGTGGAGCCGATTCCCGGGGTGCGGAACATCATCGCGGTCGCCTCCGGGAAGGGGGGCGTGGGGAAATCCACCACGGCCGCCAACCTGGCGCTGGCGCTGCAGCGTGAGGGCGCCCGGGTCGGCATGCTGGATGGCGATATCTACGGCCCCAGCCAGGGCATCATGCTCGGGGTGCCGCCGGAAACACGCCCCGAGGTGGTGGATGAAAAAGCCTTCCGGCCGGTGCAGGCGCACGGCCTGCAGGTGATGACCATGGCGTTTCTGGCGGGCGCGAAAACGCCGATGATCTGGCGCGGGCCGATGGTCAGCGGCGCGCTGATCCAGCTGGCGCGGCAGACCCTCTGGGAGGATCTGGATTACCTCGTGGTGGACCTGCCCCCCGGAACGGGCGACATCCAGCTCACACTGGCGCAGAAGATCCCGGTCTCGGGCGCTGTGATAGTCACCACCCCGCAGGACATTGCGCTGGTGGATGCGGTGCGCGGCATCGAGATGTTTGCCAAGGTGGATATTCCGGTGCTGGGGATCGTGGAAAACATGGCGTTTCATGTCTGCGCCGCCTGCGGTCATGAGTCCTTCCTGTTCGGGGAAGGGGGCGGCGCCCGGGTCGCAGCAGAGTACGACACTGCCCTGCTCGGTTCCATTCCGCTTTCCACGATGGTGCGCGAGCAGGCCGATGGTGGCACACCGACAGTGCTGGCGGAGCCGGAATGCCAGATTTCCATGGTGTATCAGGAGGTCGCCCGTCGCACCGGTGCGCGCCTGTCCCGGCTGGTCCGGCAGGACACGACGTCCGGCGGTGAATCGCTGATCGCCCGCGGCGGCTGACACGACCCGCCTGTCATGACGACAGGTCCGGCCTGCGTTATGATCGCCGCGACGTACGCAAGGAACGCCCATGACCATCAAGTCTGATCGCTGGATTCGCCGCATGGCGCAGGAGCACGGCATGATCGAGCCGTTTCAGGACGGGCAGGTGCGGGAGGGCGAGC
>JBFKXW010000280.1:0-4274 GCA_041637915.1 Pseudomonadales bacterium
ATCACCGGAATGCCCCGGAACACAACAATGCGGATATCCGGCACACCACCATGACTGATGGCGTCGAACAATGGATCGATTTTTACGCGGTACTCGACCAGCGCGCTGTCCGGCAGACCACCCAGGCTGTAAAGCCCGCTCAGGATGTTGGAGACATGGTGCGCTACGGTGTCATCGGGCAATAACGTCCCGTCCGACCGCAGCCACGCATCACGCCGCCGCCCGTGAATCACCAGCACGCCGTTGCCGCCACTGCCATGGGAGGGCTTGATCACAAAGTCGTGGCGGTTGGCCAGCATTTCTCCGAGCGTCTGGGTCTCATGCTGCATGCGCACCGTGCCATACAGTTCCGGCACGGCGATGTCTGCGGCCAGCGCCAGGTGCTTCGTGCGCAGTTTGTCATCGACCAGTGGGTATTTGCGACGTTCGTTAAAGGCAAGAATGTACTCGGCGTTGCGCCGGTTCATGCCGACAATGCCCAGCGCACGCAGCCGCCGCGGAGAAGCAATCATTTGGTTTCTGCTGGCTCAAAGGACCGGAAACGGCGCAATTCGGACAACCGGTAGCCGGTGTATCTTCCCAGCAGCAGCGTCAGGCCGAGCACCACAAGCAATAATTCGGGAAACACGAAGATCAGGTGCTGGAGCACTTCGTTGAACATCACCAGGTAGCCCAGCAGGGCGACGAACAACGTTCCGAGGCCCTGCCGGAACGCCTCCGGGGCGCCATTCTCCTCCCACACGATGGAGGCCCGTTCGATGGTCATGGCCATGATCACCATCGGGAACAGGGCTACGGACAGGCCGCGTTGCAACCCGAGATTGGCGCTGAGCACGCTGATCCCCATCATCAGCAGCACCACCACCGTTACCACCGAGGCGAGGCGGGGGACCAGTAATAGTTTGAGTTTCTCAAAATAGAAGCGGATCGATAGGCCCAGGGAAATCAGCAACACGAACAGGAACATCCCCCAGAGCAGGTTCGTTTCCCGAAAAGCCAGTGAGATCAGCACCGGCATGAACGTCCCGTAGGTGTTCATGCCCACGACATTTCGCATCAGCACGACGATCAGCGCGCCCAGAGGCACCATTAACAGGACCCGGTACACGTTCTGTGTCTGCAGGGGCAAAGCCAGCAGGGAGAAGTCCATGACGCGCGACTCAAGCAGGTCTGCCTTCTTCTCTGCGAGTTGATAAACATCCAGGAAACTGCGCCGAATCGCGATTTGCGTACGTGCCTGGCCGATGCCATTGGTTTCCAGCAACGCATCGCTGCCGGTGTACCAGAACAGCGTCTCCGCCGGAGCACCCCGCTCGCCGCTGCGCGGGTTGAACACCAGCCATTCGTTGCCGTTATGCACCTCCAGCCAGGGTTCAAGATCTGCAGCCCGCACACCATCACGAATGCGCACACCCCAGGTAATCCGCGACGGAATGCGCACGCCGGCCAGAATCTGCCGGATGCCGCCGACCTGCGAACCTTCAATGTTGAAGTGATCCCGTAACAGCTTGACGTTTTCACTGCTACGATCCGTTGCCAGTCGCTCCAGCAACACGCGTGTGAAGGTGGCGACATCCGCCGAGTGTGCACGCACCTCACCCAGCACGGCGTTGATGGCCACTTCGATATCGTCCGGATAGTCCGGTGTCTTTGGAAACAGCGGCTTGCGTCCCGCACGGGTCACGATGGGCTCATCCGAGTCCTGATGCAGCAGAATCCGGTAGTAGAGTGCCTGCGGGCCACGCGGGCGCCGGCCTGACCACATGGCAATGCGGTTATCGCGCTGCCGATCCACGGACAGACCATAGTCACCGGCGACAAAGTCCTCATCGATGACGGTGAAATTGGGTGGGTCCTGCGGCACAAAGAACTCAATCGTGGCGGGCACACCGCGCGCTTCGAAGTCGATGCGCGCTTCCACATTCCAGGCGGTGGCCTCGGCACTCGGCGTGAGCGGGAGCTCCAGCACGGTCACCTTCCAGCTCACCAGCGCGATCGCACTGGCACACAGGATCAGAACCAGTACCCGTATATGCAAATCCTTCACGGCCTGGGCTCCGCATCCGGCGCACAATCGTAACCGCCGAGGAAGGCGGACCCGGGGTCAACAAGCGCATTTTTCTTCAGCGCCTTTCGACCCAGCAATACAGGGTAGATGAACTTGTGACGATCAATCAGGGTGAATTCGCTCCGTTGTGGCCGGCCACCGACACAAAAGGAAAGCTCGACGACGGCGCGTCGCTGGTGCTTGGTGGTGTGTCGCTTGATGCGCACGAACCGCTTCACGCGGCGCTCCAGTGTGACGAACGGTGTCTCCTCGTCACGCGTCCAGAATTCAAAACGTACCCACCGCTTGCCTTTCTTTTCAAAGACCTCAATGTTGCGTGCATCCAGGGACGAAGTCTTTGCGCCGGTATCCAGCTTGGCTTTCACAGAGATCGCACCCGCCTGGAACCAGACCCGCTCAACGTAACCGAGGATCATCCGCTGTCCGGCAGTTTGGTGCACATCGCTCTCGCTCACCTCCTGCTCGGCTTTCACCCTGGACGCGGCGTGGACCCCGTGCACGGACACACAGGAAAGTATCAGTGCAACAACAGCCGACAACAATCGTGCATTCAAGGTTCTCTGCATGTGAGCGTCTTTCCTCGTATCGGCCAATCACACAGGCGCGCCTCGCAGGCGCGACATTACAGCCACAATCTGATAACTATAGGAACCCCAAAGCAAAGGGGCCATTTTCTTCTTGATTGTTGTACATCATGCGTTTTTCGCTCCCTTCTACCAGACTCCCCCCGCCAGGACGATGCCGGACGTCAGGCATTGTCCTCTGCACACTCCTTGCGCTGTTCATAGTTCAACCAGCGCATGCCAACGAAAGCATGCTGGAAGAGGAGTCAGAGGCCGCCGACTTCATCGCAGGCCCGCCCGAAGACCCCGCTCCATCGATGGGCACTACACCGGCAGTCGGCAAAAGCACTGACAACACAACAGAAGCGGCCCAGCCGGCACCTGCAGCGCCGGAGACGGCCCCGGCCGGGCAACCGGCAGCTGCAGAAACCATCCCGGACCCCGCCGAAGGGACACCTCCCGTCACAGCGGAGGTCCGGGAGCGCGGACCGATCCGGGTGCTGGGCCGGGTCACCAATCCGGGGCAGCACCGGCAACTCGACTGGACACCCAGCGGGTATGCCGGCCTGGCCCTGAAAACGCCGGTGGAGGTTGTGCACGGTCTTGAACCGGGGCCGGTGCTTTGCCTCACCGCTGCTGTGCATGGAGACGAGCTCAATGGCGTCGAAATCGTCCGGCGCATCGTCCATCAACTGGATCCGCTCGAACTTCAGGGCAGCCTCATCGCAGTGCCCATCGTCAACATGCAGGGGTTCCTGCGTAATTCCCGTTATCTTCCCGACCGACGGGATCTGAATCGGCATTTCCCCGGCAATTCGCGTGGCAGCAGTGCGCGCCGTATTGCCCATTCACTGTTCGAGGGGGTGATCCGCCACTGTGACGCCCTGGTCGACCTGCACACAGGTTCTTTTCATCGCAGCAACCTGCCGCAGCTGCGCGCCGACCTCAACAACCCGTCCGTCCTGCAACTGACCCGTGGTTTTGGCAGCATGGTGGTGCTGCATGTGCCGGCAGCCCGCGGCACACTGCGCGCAGCGGCAACGGCGATCGGGATACCGTCCGTCACACTGGAAGCCGGCGCGCCCATGCATCTGGATGAAAATGCGGTTGTCGCAGGTGTGGAAGCGCTGCAGGAACTGCTCAACCACATGCAGTTGGTGCCACGCTTCCGACTCTGGAGTGACCCACAGCCGCTGTACTACCGGTCCATGTGGGTCCGCCCAATGCAGGGCGGCATCCTTTTCTCCTCGGTCCAGCTGGGTGACAAGGTTGCGAGAGGCGACACGCTGGGCACCGTGACCGACCCGGTGCGCAATGCAACCCAGGACATCATCGCGCCGGTCGACGGCCGCATCCTGGGCATGGCACTGAACCAGATGGTGATGCCCGGCTTCGCCGCATTTCACCTTGGGGTCAGCAAGAGCTCCCGACTCCGGCCGGTGCCCGCACCGGAGGAAGCAGACTCCGATACAGAAGAAGATCCTGAAGAAGAACTGGAAGAGGCGCTAGATGATGCCAGCGAATGAACAACCACAACCCGATGCCACGGCACTTTTGCAGGCGATCAGTGCCGGCGAACGCACCGCCACAGACGTGGTGCGCGAGCATCTCGAGCGTACCGAGGCACTGCATCCGCGCCTGAA
>JBFKXW010000281.1:0-4268 GCA_041637915.1 Pseudomonadales bacterium
GCCGGTGCGGAAATGAAGCTGAAAATCAGAAGCTTGCAGTCGGTGGTCGGTCAGTCGGCCTGACAGCGGGCACAGCGCCCGTGCACTTCCATGGTCTGACTGTCCGGTTTGAAGCCGTGCGAACGCGCAGAACGGTACAGGTCTTCACTCAGGGACGGCAGGTGCAGTTCCTCGACCACGCCGCAATCGGTGCAGATCAGCAGCTGGAATTCATGGCGTTTTTCCGGATGGTCACAGCCCACGAACGCATTCAGGGATTCGATGCGATGAATGAAGCCCTGCTCCAGCAGAAAATCCAGCGTCCGGTACACCGTGGGGGGTTTGGCGCGCGGGTCATCCTGTTGCAGGGCTGCGAGCAGGTCGTAGGCGCGCGATACCTCGTGGTTATCCCAGATCAGTTCCAGCACACGTCGCCGCAACGGCGTGAATCTCAGTCCACGTTTTTGGCAAATGGTCTCGGCATGCGCGATGGCGGATTGCTTGCACTCCGCGTGTCGGTGACAGTGCGGCTTCATGAATCCGCCGGTCTCACTTCACCAGTCGCAGGTTTTTTTCCCCCGGGGGCTGTGCCGTGTTTGTGCGGGAAACTGCACGGCCGGTGCTGGTATTGGGGCCGGCGGGCTGCTGGTTGGTACGAATCTTCAGTTTCTCGATACAGCCATCAATGGCGCGGCTGACCACCGTATTGTTGCGAATACGCTCCAGTTGCGGCCAGGTACAGCGCTCCCCGGAGAGCATGAAGCGGGCCAGATCCCGCGGTGTCGGGTTGGCCAGCACCTCCATGTAGTTCCGGAAGGTCAGGCTGGGCATGATGGTGATGTCACCCTTGTACTGCTGCGTGGCCACCGCGTAGGCCTCATCCAGCGGGCGGCGCAGGAATTCCGATTCCACATTGTTTCGTGCGGCATCCAGCAGGCCGGCACCGACCACCTTGTAGGTCGACCCACCGAAGTGGCGCAGGAACGACAGTATGCCCTTGCGTCGCCGGCGTTTCTCGGCGGTCAGGAACGGCACAATATGGGGGTTGGTCTGGCTGACGATGAAATGATTGACGTCATGCAGCCGTGCCAGCCGTTTCATGGGCAGGTCGCTCTTCAGCGAGCCGTCGGACCAGCGCAGGCTGGGCAGGTAGGGCACGATGTTTCCGTCGAAATCCTTGGCCTGCAGGGCCACCGGCGGGAACAGGCCGGGCACGCCGCAGGAGGCACGAGACGCGCGCCGTAACAGGACCGTCGGCGAGGTCAGGTAATTGCATAGGCGCGGTTGCTGATGCACATGCACCGGTGAAATCGTGATGTTGATAATACGGCCGGTGCGGTCGAAGGCCTCTTCAAAGGTCATATCGCCCATGTTCTGGCGCAGGCACTGCTCCAAATACTCGCCGTCCATCAGTGCCCGACGGCGCCAGGCATCCTCGGGTGAAGCCATCCGGAAGGCCTGGGTGTACAGGTAATACGGGTCAATGAAGTTCTCGAGTTCGTCGTCGGTGTGACAGCCGACGACGCCGGCAATGATGGAGCCCGCGCTCGAGCCGGAAATGACCCGCGGCAGCAGATCCTGATTCCAGAGCGCCTTGATGACGCCAATGTGGAACATGCCGAGGGTGGCGCCACCGGACAGCATCAGCGAACTGCGCCCGTACACCTTGCCGATCCGTTTGAAGAAACGGATCTTCTCCTCAATTGGAAAGTCCGGGAATTCGCTGTCGCAGATGTGCTGCAGGACCAGGGTGGTTTCGTCGAGATATTCCTTGATGACCCGCTTGGTACCGACGCGCGTGTGCTGGTAGAGCGAGGGGCTGGCAATGTTTCCCATGTTGCCGTGCAGGCCCTCATGAAGGAAAAAGACCAATTCCCGGATGTTGTTGCTCTTGCGGAGTTCGCGCAGCCGGTTGAGACGGTCGCGTATCAGCCGGTAGTTGTAATCCGGAGAGACGTCGATCTCTTTCCAGTCGTCCTTGCCCTCGAGCGTGTCGAGTTCCAGGGCAGCTTCCCGCCAGGTGTAGTAGTCACGGGCATGGGCCATGGCCCGTTCACACTGGCGGTTACGCTTGCGCGAGCGCACTCTTCTGCCGACCATATCTGTTCCCCCGGGATCTTCCGTGACCGCCGTTTTTTTCCTGCGTGCCCGGAATGTCACTTCCTGCGCCGCAACTCCGGCATGTTGAAAAAGCTTTGGCTGCTTCTTTGACAGCTTGCTTTAGAAAGTGTGCACAACGCGTTCCCGGATGACAAGTTATTGATTTTTAATGCTTGGTCACAATCTCGCGCCATCGCGAGCCAAATGAAGGAATTCGTGTGACCGCAACGTGCAAGCGCGTGTTGATTGGAGGTACTTGACCGGATTGCGCGACGGTCTGGCAGACCTGGATATCGAAATGGCGGTGCAACCCGAACACCGGCTGCCCATGCTGAACGCGGTGCGGCTTCCGGCCGGTGCAAAGGATGCTGGTATCCATCGTCGCCTGCTGGATAAATTCAACCTGGAAGTCGGACCCGGGCTCGGCCCGCTCAAGGGGAAAATCTGGCGCATCGGTCTGGTGGGGAGCGGCGCGCGCTCGAAGCCTGTTCTGTTCAGTGTCTCCGCGCCGGAACAGACTTTTTGCGACGGGCAGGTGCAATGCCGCTCGCAATCATAAATCAGGGGGTGTGCGCGTCTCGTTGTTGGCACACCGTGCTGCCGCGTCAGCTCAGGCGTGCCTCCATGGCCTCACAGACGGTGCGTAAAACCTTGATGCGTGCGTAATATTTCTGGTTGCCTTCAATCAGCGTCCAGGGAGCGATCGTGGTGCTGGTTTTGCGCACCATGTCATCCACCGCTGCGACGTACTCATCCCACTTGGCGCGGTTCCGGTAGTCCTCTTCGGTGATCTTCCATTTCTTGTAGGGGATTTTTTCCCGTTCGCGGAAGCGACGCAGTTGTTCGTTCTGACTGATATGAATCCAGAATTTGCAGAGAATGATGTCGTCATCGACCAGTTCGGACTCGAACTGATTGATCTCATCGTAGGCGCGCTTCCAAGCATCCTCGTTGCAATAACCCTCGATCCGTTCCACCAGAACCCGCCCGTACCAGCTGCGATCGTAAATGGTGACGCGGCCATTGCGCGGAATGTGTCGCCAGAATCGCCAGAGATAATGATGGGCTTTCTCCTCATCGGTTGGCGCCGCCACCGGTATGACCTGATAGTTCCGTGCGTCCAGCGCTGAGGTAATTCGCCGGATCGCGCCGCCCTTGCCGCCGGCATCCCAGCCTTCGAGCATGAAGATCGAAGAGAACCGCTTCTGGTGCGCCTGTCGTTGCAGCCTGCCGAGGCGTGCGCGCAGCTCGACCAGTTGCCGCCTGTATTCTTCCTTTTCCAGTTGGCGGTCCATTTTCAGCCGGTCGAGAACGTTGTGCTTGCGGGGTCTGCGGGGTCTGGCAGGTTTGGTGTCCGCCTGTTTGCGGACCATTGCCACGCGCGATTCAATGGCTTCCAGAATGGTTTCGGCGACATCCAGCCCGCGCCGACGCTCTGCACTGGCGTCGATCATGTGCCAGCGGGCGTGCGGCTGATCCGAGGTCTTCACCAAATGCTCGGAGACTTCCATGAAACGGTCATAGAGCGCCCAGTGCTCCCAGTCCTTGGGCCGCACTTCCCAACTGGTGAGCGAGTCCGCGGCCAGCTTGCGCAGCCGGCGGAGTTGTTCCTTCTGACCCAGGTGCATGTAGAACTTCAGGATCAGCGCGCCATTGTCGGCCAGTGTTTTTTCGTAGTGGTTGATTCTTGTGAGGCGGGTTTGAAACAGTTTTTCATCGCTGATGCCCTTGACCTGCTCCAGCAACGGCACCGAGTACCAGGCGCTCAGGAACAGGCCAATCTGGCCAGCCGGAGGCTGGTCTCGCCAGTAGCGCCAGAATGCAGGGCGTTCGCGCTCTTCCTCGCTGGGTGGGCCGTATGCGCAGGTGCGGAGCAGGCGTGGGTCCATCCATTCGTTGAGCAGGTCAACGGTTTCGTGCTTGCCAGCGCCGTCGACGCCCGCAAACAGAACAATCACGGGAACACCATGCTCCCGGACCGCCTGCTGCGCCAACAGCAGTTTGGTCCGTAGTTCGGAAACGCGGGCCTTGTATTCAGATTTCTTGATGTCCTTGCGCTTGTGGGGCTTTCCGGACATGTGGCTGCCACTCCGCCTGCTGTTTCCCGTTCAGACTAGCAGAAGGTCGCCGGGGAACATTCCCCGCGGGAAAAACGGGTCTATGATCGGAAAACACTGGCGCAGGAACGA
>JBFKXW010000282.1:0-4245 GCA_041637915.1 Pseudomonadales bacterium
TCGTTGTTGGAATCGCCGCGCCAGTAGGCCCCCGCCACCTTGGTGAGCTTGAAGGCCTTGAGCTTGCCGGTGCTCGGCACGTGCGGACCCCGGCACAGGTCGATGAAATCACCCTGCCGATAGAACGAGATGGCCTCATCGCCCGGAATGGACTCGATGATCTGGACCTTGTACTTCTCGCCCATCCCGTCGAACAGTTTCACGGCATCCGCACGGGAGAGCTCCTCCCGCTGCACCGGCAGGTCACTGCCCGCCAGTTCCGCCATGCGTTTTTCGATCTGCTCCAGGTCTTCCGTTGTAAATGGACGCTCGTAGGCAAAGTCGTAATAGAAGCCGTCTTCGATTACCGGGCCAATCGTCACCTGCGCACCCGGGAAGAGATCCTGCACGGCCTGTGCAAGCAGGTGCGCCGTCGAGTGACGGATGATCTCAACGCCCTCTTCGTCGCGCCCGGTGATGATGGCCAGCTCGGCATCCGAATCGATACGGTGAGAGGTGTCGACGAGACGGCCGTTGACGCGCCCGGCCAGGGCCGCCTTGGCCAGCCCGCTGCCGATGCTCTCCGCCACCTCGTGCACAGAAGCCGGTTCGGAAAATTCTCGCGTGCTGCCATCCGGCAGAGTGATCTGAATCATGGATTTTCGTGACTGGGGCGAAGTGCCGGGGCGCGCATTATACGGCCGCAGGCTGCGGGCAGCCAGACTGCTCGACGCGCATCAGGGTGTGGCGCGCTGTCGGTTGGATACCCAGCGTCGTGCCAGCTGTTTGGCCTCACGAATTTCGGAGCGGGACATCTGCGGCTCGATTTCCTTGCGGTTGTTGAGCGCGCTTTCTTTTCCGTTTCGCGCCGCCAGGTCAAACCACATGTACGCCAGGACCGTGTCCTGCGGCACGCCCAGACCCTGCGCATACAGGGTGCCGAGATTCACCTGGGAATTCGCAAACCCCTTCGCCGCGGCACGCCGGTACCAGCTGACTGCCTGACGATAGTCCTGCGGCACGCCCCGGCCGATGTCATACATGATGGCCAGGTAATGCTGCGCCTTCACGTGACCCTGCTGCGCGGCACGGTGCACCCATTCAGCAGCCTTGGCGTAGTCCAGCTCGACACCCCGTCCGTAGATGTACTGGTTGGCCAGATTGTACTGCGCGTCCGCATCGCCCTGATCGGCCGCGCGGCGAAACCATTTCACCGCTTCGGCATGATCTTCCTCTACATTGTCCCCGGTGCTGTACAGCACTCCGAGCAGGGTCTGCGCAGCGGCCATGCCATTTTCAGCGGCCTTCCGATACCAGGCGACCGCGAGCCTTGCGTTCTGTTCCACCCCGCGACCGGCGGCATAGAGCATGCCGAGATGGTACTGCGCCTCGGTGAAGCCCTGCTGCGCCGCGCGCTCGTACCAGGCCAGCGCGGTTTCGAAATCGCCTTCGACCCCGGCACCCTGCTCATAAGCCTGCGCAATAATGTACTGGGACTGTGCATGACCCTGATCTGCGGCTTTCGCAAACCATTCAAAGGACCGCTTCCCGTCCGAGAACTTGCTGTTCACGCCGCTGTAGATCAGACCCAGGCCGTACTGCGCGTCGGCATCACCCAGTTCAGCCAGCGGCTTCCACGCCTCGAGGGCTTCCTCGTAATTGCCCTCGTTGAAGGCTTCCAGTCCCTGTGCGAATTGAATCTTGCCGCGATTCAGACCGAACGGCGCCGGGCCGGAAATATCCGGCTCCGCCGGTGCAAGTGCGGACAACACGGGCGCCGATGGCAGTACCGTGAAGGCAACCAGGCACTGCAGGATGAGGATGAGTCGTTTGCGCGATGTCATGGGAGTCTGGTCTGGGTCAGCATCACGATCAGGAAATCCATTTCGGCGAACAGGATGAAACCGGCCGCGCCGACAGTCAAGACAATTCACCAGTTTAGAAAAGCGCAGCCGCCAGGTCGCGGCCCCTCAGGATCCGTTACTCACGCAGATCCTGGATGGCGTCGATGACCGCTTCCGCGCTCGGCCGACTGCCCGTTACCACGATCAGATCCCCGGACTGGCGCATCATCTCCAGTTCCATGGGCAGTTCGTGCTGGTCCTGGTGACACCGCAGGAGCAGTGGCGACAAGCCGTAACCGGCCTTCAGGCGCAGCAGATCGTGAAGATGACGGCGCGACAGATCCGGCACGTGACAGATCACCAGATCCCAGAGGGACTCCTCCGCAGCCGTCTTCGCAGATTCCATGTCCATGCACAGCCGCTTGTTCAGGGAAAATTTCCCAATTCGCTCCGGCACGCCCGGTGCGGTGTCCAGATCGAGAAAGACTTCCAGTACTTTCATGGTATGGATTGCGAAGTCCCGGAACGCAGCCAGCAGTTCATCCGGCTGGACCGTGCTCTTACAGATATACCCCACGCCCTGCGCCATCAACGCAAGGCTTTTCTCATCGAGGTCTTCCCGTTTCGCACCCGTGTAAAAAACCGCCGGCGTGGTGATTCCAGCATCCCGGGCGCGTTGAATGAAGTCCGCTCCGCGCTCTCCACCGAGATTCCGGTCAACCAGGAAAAGTCCGAAGTCATCGATGCCCAGCAGGGTCAGTGCCTGCGCCGCACCGGAGACCCATTCGACATGGACAATATCGCCACCCGCCGCATCGATCATCTCGCGAACCAACATCAGTTCTTCGCGATCATCATCGATCATGAGGATTTTCAGCATACGCTCATCGGGATCCGCTTTTTTCCGCCCCGCCATTCTAGCTGCCCGCGACGAAGCCGGGTGGTCCGTTTGCACGGAAAGGGACCGTGGTCTTTGCTGTCTGGTGTCTTCCAGGCAACAGGCTGCCCATCAATGGCTGACTTTCGTACGCAATACGGTCCGTGGGCCCTGGTTACCGGGGCATCTGCAGGGCTGGGTGAGGAGTTTTCAAGACAGATTGCCGCTCGCGGCCTCAACCTGATCCTGGTGGCCCGGCGCGCGGACCGGCTGGAGGCACTGGGCAAGGAACTCGCTGCACAACATGGCATTGAATACCGCGCCGTGGCGGCCGACCTGAACAGAGAGGATTTTCTGCCGGCACTGGCTGAAGCCACCCAGGGCCTGGAAGTCGGCCTGCTTGTGAACAACGCCGGATTCACCAACAGCGGCGAGTTCCTCGACAACGAACTGGCGGCCGAGGCCCGGCTCGTGAATGTGAACTGCCGTGCAGTCACCCTGCTGGCTCATCATTACGGCCAGGGCATGCGCCAACGGCGACGGGGCGGCATGATTTTCTCCGCTTCGATCGCAGGTTTCGTGGCCATCCCGTTCTGGGCCACCTACGCCGCATCCAAGTCCTACGACCTGCTGTTCTCCGAGGCGCTGTCCTCCGAGCTCGCGCAGTACAACATCGACGTACTGGCATTGTGCCCGGGCACCACCCGGACGGAGTTCGCGGACTATCGGGGGCTCAAGGCAAAAATGCTGGTCATGGAAACCCCGCCCGTCGTCGCGGGTGCGCTGAGCCGTCTCGGCAGGCGCCGCGTCTACATTGCCGGCTTTCAGAACTGGCTCGGCACGATGCTCGGCCGTTTCTCACCCCGACGCGTGTACCAAAAGGTCGCTGGCTGGCTCATTCGGGACATGGTCGATCACTGATCGCTCCGGAAGCGCCATCCCCCCCGCCCCAAAAAGTGCGCCGGCGAGGATGGCCCTGGTGTCAGCCGACGCCCTGATCCTCCGGCACCCGCACAGCGATGAACATTCTGCCCTGATCGCGACGCACCAGAATGCGTGCGAAGGAACCGGGCGGCAGTTCCGCCGCGACCCGGCGAAAATCCTCCACGCCATTCAGCGCCGCGCCGTTCAACTCGACCAGCACGTCGCCCGGCCGTAACCCGGCGCTCGCGGCCGGCCCGGGTCGCACCGCCAATACCTGCACCCCCCGCGCGCCTTCCGCGTCCGCATCGGCGCTGGTCACCGGCGCGACCTGCAGACCCAGTTTGTCATCCGTGGCCGGCTGCTGCGGACTGTGCTGCGCGACGCGCTCGTCGTTCAATTCCCCGACCGTCACGCGCAGACGGATGCGCTTTCCTTCCCGCAGTACCTCGACCGGCACTTCGGCCCCTGCCGGGGTGTCACCCACCAACGGAGGCAGTTGCGCGGATGTTTCCACGGGCTTGCCATTGAAACGGACAATGATGTCCCCCGACTGGATATTGCCCGCATCGGCAGGACTGTTCGGCGTCACCGCTGCGACCAGCGCGCCGGTCGGCTTTTCCA
>JBFKXW010000283.1:0-4234 GCA_041637915.1 Pseudomonadales bacterium
AGGTTTCGATTACAGTTCAACAGAACCCGGTTCGCGACCTGTGGCGCGAGCCGGTCCAGGACATGCTGCGCGAGAGGGCGCGCACCCAGCAGCACCAGGCCCTTGTCCCGCCCGCCCATGCGAGTGCCGGCACCACCACAAAGCAGCAGGCCCGTCACGGTGGAAGGCTCCAGGGCCTGAATCGCATCGACGTTCATGCTCGCATTCTAACTGACGCAGGCGGTGTGCTCGTGGGAGAATGGACCGGATGAACGATGTCACGGAAATCAATGTGCCCGCGCCGGTGCAGGAAGACAGCCTTGCGGAGGCGTTCTCTGCAGCGGGCCCGCTGGCGGTCAGATTCCCGGGATACCGCCCACGCGAGGGTCAGTTGCGGATGGCCCGTGCTGTGCTTGCGGCGATGGAAGCTGGACGGCATCTGGTCGTGGAGGCCGGCACCGGCACCGGGAAAACGCTCGGTTATCTGGTGCCGCTATTGCGGTCCGGCAAGCGCATTCTGGTGTCAACCGGCACCCGCAATCTGCAGAACCAGTTGTTCGACCGGGACTTGCCTTCGGTGATTCGGGCCCTGGGGCTGGACGTGCGCGTGGCGATGCTGAAAGGGCGGTCCAACTACCTGTGCCCGTACCGGCTGGAATTGCATCTGTCCCAGGGTGAGCTGGAAAGTCCGGGCGCCTGGAGGGATCTTCATCGCATTTCCCGCTGGTGGCACCGCTCCGAGGACGGCGATGTCGGTCTGGTCGATGACGTGGCTGAGGATTCATCGGTCTGGCCGTATGTCACATCCACGGCGGACAACTGTCTCGGACAGGAATGTCCCCGTATAGATCAATGTCCGGTGGTGCGGGCGCGTCGGAACGCAGCTTCGGCACAGGTCATCGTCGTCAACCATCACCTGCTCTTCGCGGACGCGCTGCTGCGCGATGACGGCCTCGGCGAGCTGTTGCCGGACACAGATGCCTGCGTGCTCGATGAAGCCCACCAGGTACCGGACGTCGCAGCACAGTTTTTCGGGGTCCGCCTCGGTAGCACGCAGTTGTTGTCACTGGCGCGCGACAGCCTGTCGGAAGCAGTACAGGATGCTGCCGATGATCAGGCTTTGCGCGATGCCTGCCAGGGCCTGGAACACGCGGTCGCAGCGTTCCGCCTGGCGCTGGGCACGGCAATCCGTCGGGAGGCATGGAGCACGGTCCAGCAGGACGAGGAACTACAGCGCGCCGTTGCGACCCTGGAATCCTGCCTGACGGAACTCGGTGATCTGCTGGAACAGGCAGCGGAGCGGGGTGCGGGCCTGGCCGCCTGCCGGGAGCGAATCCCGGCGATGCAGGAGGCCATGCAACGCGTGCTGCGGGGGAATGTCGAGGACATCCTATGGTTCGAAACCTGGCAGCGCAGTTGGTCGGTGCATGCGACACCAGTGCAGGTCAGTGACAGCTTCCCCGATCTGGTGCGCAAGCGGGGTGGCAGCTGGGTGTTCACGTCTGCGACTCTCTCTGTGGGCGGCAATTTCGGGCATTACGTGGGCGAACTCGGTCTGCCAGCAGCGGAGACAGATACTTTGCAACTCGCCAGTCCATACGACTATGCCAGGCAGGCCCTCCTGTTTTCGCCACGTGGACTGCCGGATCCGTCCTCCGATCAGTTTACGGATCGCCTGCTGGATCAGGTGGAACCAGTGCTCGCTGCGAGTGGTGGACGCGCCTTTCTCCTGTTCACCAGCTATCGCGCCATGCATCTCGCTGCGGACCGCCTGCGCGAGCAGGGCGAATACGAGTTGTTTGTGCAGGGTGAAACCGGCCGCGCCTTGTTGCTGGAGGAGTTTCGCCGCGCACAGCGCGGAGTTTTGCTGGCGACTGCCAGTTTCTGGGAGGGAGTGGATGTCCGCGGTGATGCGCTGCGCTGCGTGGTGATTGATCGCCTGCCGTTTTCCTCGCCGGGCGATCCGGTGATTCAGGCCAGAATACAGCGCATGAAGGAGAAGGGGCGCGATGCATTTCGCGAATGGCAGCTGCCGCAGGCAGTGCTGACCCTGAAGCAGGGCGCAGGCCGGCTGGTGCGCGATGAGCAGGATCGCGGTGTGCTGGTGATTGCGGATCCGCGGTTGCTGGGTCGTGCATATGGTCAGCGATTTCTGGATGACCTGCCTCCCATGCGTCGTACCCGCGATGTGGATGACGTGGTCCGGTTTCTGGCAGAGGTCCCGGACGCATGACCACCGTGCTGGCGCTGGAAGCGGCCTCGACCTGCTGCTCTGTCGCCCTGATGCAGGGGGATGCGGTTCTGGAACGGTGTAACGACGTCCCGCGAGAGCACTCGCGGGTGCTGTTGCCGTACGTTGACACGCTGCTGCGGGAAGCCGGTCTGCAGTTGCAGGATGTGGACGTGCTGGCGGTGGGGCGTGGCCCGGGATCTTTTACCGGCGTGCGTGCGGCCATTGCCACCGTGCAAGGTCTGGCGTTTGGTTCCGGGATTCCCGTGGTGGCGGTGAGCACGCTGCGTGTACTGGCAGCAAGTGCGCGGCGCGTGCATGGCGCCACGCGGTGCCTTGCGCTGCTGGATGCACGCATGAACGAGGTGTATTGCGCGGCCTACGCGGACGACCGTGAAGCGCAGGCGGAAAGCCTGCTGGCGCCGGAACACCTCACCGTGCCGCCGGAGTGGCTGCAGGATGTGGACTGGCTGAGTGTTGGCAGTGGTCTGCACTACGCAGACCGCATACCGAAGAAGATCCTCGCGCATGCGCCCACCGCCGCCGAGACACTGTGGCCTTCTGCGCGTGATCTGGCAGCGCTGGCAGCAGAATCCTGCCGGGTTGGTCAGGTGCTGACGGATCCGGCCGATCTGCAGCCGGTCTACCTGCGCGATCAGGTGGTGCACGTGCCGGGCTGAAACACGCCGGCAGGGTTTTTCAAATCGGCGTGAAGCCGCTATATTGAGGTTATTCCGCCGCGCTGACATTGCACTGAGACTGCAGACCCGATTCATTCATCCGGCCACCGGCCGGCTGTAGGCGCTGGCACATGGAAATTGGCTTTTCACCGGTTCCCCCGCCGCAGGCGATTCGTCGCCCTGCGGAGGCGCGCGTGTCGCCGCGCAATCCCGGTGAAATTGAGAACCTGGCCGCGCTCAGTCGCGAGCAGGTCGCCCGCCGACCCCGACCCATCGAGGGTGAACGACCGTCGCCACGCGCGGTGGACTTTGCTAGCGCGCAGGCTGAGCGGGCGGAGTTTCTGCAGGCGCGTGTCCAGCCGGACCTGCCCACACAGGCGCGCCGCGCACTGGAGACCTTCGTGAGCAACAGTTTTTCAGAGCAGGATGACCCGGCCGCGGGTCTCGGTGGAATCGACGAGTTCGTCTGACTCAGGGTTTCCGGTACCCCACCAGCACGTCAACCACCTGACCATTGCTGCCATCCATGCGGGAGAAGTGAGCGGCCTGCGTGACTACGTCATAGGCATTCAGCGCGGTCTGCACGTCCCGGTAAGCCAGGCTGATCGATGCCACCCCGGCCTCCTGCAAATGACTGGTTTCCAGGCTCCCGTCGTCCCGGGCCCGGATCAGTTGCAGGCGTGCATACACGGGATCCATCGCATCGATGCGTCCGTCTGCGTTGGCATCCTGTGCACGCAATGCCTCGAATCCGTTGATTGCTCCGTCCTGATCACCGAACAGTTCAGCGCCGTTGTCGATGCGACCATTGCCATTCCGGTCCAATGCCAGGAACGCATCGCCCCCGCGGGCGAAACTGACCTGCTCCTGTTGGCCGTCCGCGTCCAGATCAAATGCCACGGCGTGTGACATGCCGGTGGTCTCCACACCATTCCCGTTCAGATCCAGCAACACGGGGTCGCCCCGCCGGACTGGCGGCGGTTCGCTTCCGGCTTCCACCGTGAAAACGCGGGTTTCTATCGAGACCGAGTCGGACTCGAAAGTGGCGGCGGTTGCTGCCGTCGCTGTCGCTGTGGCTGGTATCGCATCCGGTGCAGCGGCTGGCGCTGCGGCCGCGGGTTCGTTACCCGTTTCTGCCTGCTTCTCCTCCGGGGCCGAACCGGCGAAGGTTCGGCGGATAATCTGGTAGGCCACCGAACGATGCAGCGCGGCCTGCACAGAAGTCAAAAGATCGACGGCTTCGGTCCGCTCTGGCCCCGCATCGGTACGTGTGGGGGCATCGGGGCGGGCGCCGGGGCCCGTCCACTGCGGTCGGGCAGGCACCGGAGTTGGCATCCGGATGGAT